>NZ_JANMZA010000198.1:0-28384 GCF_031382685.1 Chamaesiphon sp. OTE_8_metabat_110
TTTGAATCTTGGTTCTGAATTGTCCTCTGGACACGCTACGCGATTCTCCAAAGGAGACGCTACGCGAACGAAAGCTGCCAGTAACAGGGCAACTTCTTTGTCCCTTCCATACAATTTTTGCGGGATTTGAAATCGATCGACAACATCTTGAAGTGCTAATTGAATCCGATCGATCCGACCGATTTCTGCTAAATGACGAGCGCAATATTCTAAATCTGCTTTAATCCCCCAACCACTCTGATAGCGATCCTCCGCATTTTTCGCCATCAGTTTGAGCACGATCTCGGAAATAGGTTCGGGGATCGCTGCATTCAGTTCGTGCGGCGACACAGGTTGTTTGGCAATATGACAATGGACTAGCTCCAGCAGATCTGTGGTGGGAAACGGCAGATGTCCGGTGAGCAGTTCGTAAAACGTGACACCGAGCGAGTAAAAATCGGTACGATAATCGATCGATCGATTCATCCGTCCGGTTTGTTCTGGAGAGAGATAAGCGAGTGTGCCTTCTAACCCATGCGGACTTTTGAACGTCGGATTCGTGCGGCTAAATTGGGTAGCAATCCCGAAGTCGATAATTTTGACAACGCCAGTATCCAGATTGAAGACAATGTTTCCAGGGTTGATATCCTTGTGAATGACACCAGCAGCGTGGATTTTGCCCAGAATATCAGTGAGTTCTATAGCAAGACGCAGAAAAGTGGCTAAGGGCATGGGGCAGAAAGTCTCTGGGTGCGATCTCATCCACCGCTCTAGAGATTCTCCACCAAAGTCTTCCAAGAGCATGACGAGCGTGCGTTGGTAGTCCCGCTGGCTATATGCCTTAACGACTCCTTCTAGGTCAAGAGAGCGGGTGATTTGATATTCTTGTCGGTAGCGAGTCAGTTCTTGGGGAGAGGGATAATCTTGCTTGAGCATTTTGATGACGATCGCTAGCCCATCATCTGCGATACCCCGATACACCAGAGAATTAGCACTTTCGTAGATCTTGTCTTGGATGGCAATACCAGCTAGAGCAATCATAGAACCTCTCTGGATCGGTATGAGGTAGCATATCTTAAACTATACTCTAGCTTTACCAGAAGAATCGATATAAAGCCTCTCCCTTCAGAGGTAAATTAGACAGGGATTATTCATTATTTCAATTTTCCTCTCTCGGTTCTTTGCATCCAGATTCCAGAATTTTGTAGCGTTCCCATCGAGTTCCCATTGACCCTACATGGTCTACCCAATAAGGTAAAGTCAACCAGCCAAATCGATCGCGCATCAACCACTGTAACTTATCCCCTTCGTAGCCATTCGGCAGCAGATCGATCGAATCCACAAGATGACTGCTTTCGCCTAAACACAGACTACCAAACCGCTCTATCGAACTAGGATCTGCTAATCCCTGCTGAATTCGTCGAGCTAGATTTGGCTCAGACTTATCTTGACTAGCATCAATCCAAACCACCATCTCTATTTCAGTCAGGATCTCCTGATAATCTGGGCGAGAATTTTCTGGAGAACTGAGATCCTGCCGCTTAAATCGACGAATCTTCCTCAATACTACCGATTTTTCTGGAATCGAAAGGAATGCCATTGCCAATCTTACTCCACAATGCCGATTTCGATTTACTTCTCCTACCATCGATAACAACATCCCATATACAGAAGAAGGTGGGGGGACTGGATAGCTAGCGATATAATCTTTTGCCCTCGACTCGCGAAAACTAGCAACTGGGACTTCAACGCTCAAAACGATCGGATCTTTCATTTTTGCTCGATCCCCAAATCCGCACACATTTTTTGCTTTAAATCTGCGATCGCCGCTGCTGGATTTTCAAATAGGTGAACTCCCTCCATTTCAAATCCCTCAGCGAGATCCCCAGCAATCCATACCTCTGTGGGATCGATCCGACCATTCTGCATTCTTTTCAACAATTTAGGACACGTCGGATCGTCATGTTTTGCATCGATCGAATAGAGATGACGCGAACAGGAATCGTGAGTCCAGCGTAAAATTAGGCTATTAGGTGAAAAATCATAGAGACATCCTGAATTACTACCGCCAACTCGACGGAGAGAATTAATGCCTTCCAGAACGTTGAAGATACGTTCCCGAACTTTAAGAGAATCGGGGGTAATTGAAAAGCAATATTGGTAGTGAGTTGAATGAAATTGTGCAGAGTGAAGCGAGGCAATGTCTTTTTTACCTCCATAAGCACTATGCAATACATCACGATCGTAAGGCGTGGTGGAAATAGCTCTGCTCATATCTAACGCACCTTTTCGAGGAATTCCCTTCCCTTTTGGCTTTGGTAAATACTCCTCTTTGGCTGGAGAGTCATCTGACTGTAAATCGATATCATCACTCGTTGTTTCTCTGTCCCGATTGGATTGAGAAATTTTCTGGGCTTTTTCTATTTTTAGATAGCCCATAACGTCATCATCGACATACAGATTTGGATTGAAATTAGCATCCTTATAATGATAGATATCATCTGGATTTTCATCGTTCACAGTTCTATTCAAACTTAACTTCTGTTCTTGCCAGAACCGTCTCATCGCAAATTTAATTGCCTCAGCCGAGACAGTTGTATGAATTTGCCCTTTCCAGTGAATCTTTGGTAGGGGCAGGAGATTACCGATATTTCTGTCATGATTATTGGAAGCTAATCCATATTCAGTTAATATATTTCCATGTAAATGCCACATAGTTTCATCTACTTCTAAGCCGCAAAGTGTTAAATTTTCATGGGTTGATAATTTTTTTGTTACCATCTTCGCCATCTTTATGTTTTTGGGGTTTTCGGTGCGTGTTCATAAGTTACTAATGAGAGTAAAGCTAAGTCCTTAAATAGCTCCCAATCGCCCTTAACTACGATCGATGGCAGTAGATCGTCGATATCATTAAAATCTGCGACATTATCATTGCACCCAGACCAAAATCTTACCAACCATTGGCGGAAAGATTTTTCATCGTCACAAATAATAATTTCATGGCGAATTCTTTTTCTCAATTTATCAAACTGAATGTAATCATTACGTTCGGCTTTTTCATAAAGCTTGGCAAATTCAGTTCTCAAAGCTTTATGACAGGCAACAATGAAAACTTTATAGTTTTTCAGATCGATCGATTCATTATCATTCATGATGTCCTTGAGATGAGATATATTAATACTTAATTCTGTCCAGTAGTTAGCATCAGTGGCAATTTCAGTTAAACCTCTAAAAAAAGGAGAACCACGGATAATATTTTCAACAATTAACTCCGGTATCTTCGTGGCAACCAAGAAGTGTTTATCTTTTTTGCCTGTAACTACTCGACTGGTTGATAATTTAGTTGTTAATTGCTGGTATCGATCGAGGATGTCATCTCGCACTTCCATTACTTCTACGCTACTTCTGAGTCTCTGTTGTTTCGCCCATACCTCTGATTGGAAGGTAACAATCTGACAACTAGTAATTCGATGACTGTCAATTTTATTTATCTGCCGATCGCGCTCGAAGAATCGCCATCCAGCCTCGATTGAATGAAGAATACATCGATCTTGATAATTGACGTTTACCATTGACGAGAGACTTTTAGTCGCTTCAATGAGATTAGTAATCGCAGGAATTACCACAACTATTCGTGGATCGCTGAAGAAGCCTTTGTTTGGGAGAAAGAAGAATTGACAGGCTAGAGGTGCAAATAGCAAAGCCAGTGCTAATTCTGGTGGCTCTCTGAAAATTGTAGCCTTTTCATCGACGTTATGACGGACGGTTGCCCCAGGATAAAGCCAACTCTTGATTCCAATTGATTCGGTTTTCAGTCGTCCTTTGCGATCGCATAAGTCCTTTGTGAAATTCTGGTGTGAGTAGCTATCAAGCTTCTTATAGTCAATTTCAACATTTTTCCCCTCAGTTAAGATTGTAGCAGCGGCATTACCAGCAGGTTTCCTAGATAGCCCATGCTGTAAAAAAGATTTAGTTATCCCTTGATGTACGGCTACTCGTACAGAAATATCCATATCCTTTGATACTAATCCAGTCAGCGAAATCAGTCCATCTCCATCAATTTTGAAAGACTCGCTCAACAACCATGCTAGAGCGACCGCATCATCACCCGTCCAAAATAGTTCGATTTTGATTTCATCCGACAACCAGCTCAACCCAGCCGGACGTTGATGAGGTTGAGGATAAAGTTCTTCTAACCGATTTAAAGTCATTGCCAACCCAGTTATTCCAGCACTGTGCAGCATTGTCAATCGCCGATCGTCAAGCTGGAGCGTCATTTTTGGTTTCATTATTATTTACGCTCTGCACTGGTACGAACATTCCACAACCCATCTTGCGTTTTCCGCCGAGTCCTTCTTGTTGCAAGATTAAAGAATCGATCGGATTTAGATTCGTAACGGTCAATCCAAAACCCATCACCGTAAAGCCTCTGACTTTAATAGTTTTATATTTTGTTTGCCCATTAGGGCGATCGTTCAGTGCAATGTCACCCTTAATATTCAGTTCATCGATTTGCCTTTGACATGAGGCTAAAAAAAGATCGGATTCAGTAGCATTTTTGATTACTATTAGTCTAGAAGTTAGACTCGGAGACGGATTGAGCAAACTGATGCTGACTTCACCCAGTTGTAATTCATAACTACCCACAATCAGAGAGTGACCTTCTAACCGATAAGCAATCCCAACAGCTTGAATTGGCAACCGCAATCTCAGCTTTGACTTGTTACTGAGGTGCAGGATTGTCTTATTTTTCCGATCTGGGCTGCCATTAATTCCAAAAATTCCAATCTTTAGACTCGGATCGTGCAGCACGATTTGCTTGCGAGAAAGGGCTGAGAATAGCTCATAAGAATGGTCTAGATGAATGCGATCTCCGTTGACTGCTAGCGTACAGTCAACGACTTCTGGCTGCCAAGGAACTATTTCTCGATCGAGTAGATGACCAGACTGCTTTGACATAGGCTTGCCGACAGATTTAGTATTTACGATCTATAGTAAGCATATCCTAATTCTCTGATATGTAGTGTAAAATCTTTATGCGCGACAATCGATGTTTAACAAAGTTTTTATTGGCGATCGAAACTTCACAAATTCCTGAATTTGCTTTCTTTTATGGGATTGACCAACTTTCAAGATGAGAAGTGGAGCTTACCATGTACGATACGTTAGATCTCTGCCAGCCTTCAATTCCACCCAGAAGCATTTTGTACCAACTCCCACCTATTGGGATTGGCACTACTACCGTGGAAAGTCTAACTAGCTATCTTACTAGGTTAGCTGTCAGCCATACCGTAACAGTTGGTGCGTTACTCGAATACGAAGTTGCTCGGTTAATAGATAAGAAATATGGTGCTGCCAATCTCCAGAGTATTTCTCGCCTGCGTGGTGCTGTAAATAGCGTTGGCTCTATGACTAGAGATCTCGTGTGTGCCTTAGAACAACTTACCATGCAGCAAGATTTGCACTTGTTAACGATGTTAAGCTTTGGTGAGATCGTTCCCAGCAGGAACTTGTTTCGAGATGTCAGGTCATGGTGCCCTCTGTGTTACCAGGAGTGGCACGAACGAGGTGATATCTTGTATGAGCCGCTGATATGGTCGCTCAAGCCAGTTAAGTACTGTTCGACCCACAAAACAGCTCTTGTCAATAAATGCCCAAACTGCCAGCAGCACAATCCACCATTCAGTGGAAAATTTCAACTGGGCTTTTGTTCGCGGTGCCACTCTTGGCTAGGTCAAGTTTCTGGCAAGAAAGCATCTATGGATCGGGAGGATACAGAGCTAGAATTATGGCGAGTAGAAGCTGTAGGGGCATTACTAGCACTAGGGATTAAATCTAGAGATAAATTGTCTGCTGCCCATATTCCCTCACAATTATCTATGCTTGCTAATGAAGCTACAGCAGGCAATCTTGCGGCATTATCTCGACGACTAAAAATTCCTAAAAATACGTTATGGCTCTGGTATAGCGGAGATGTTATACCATCATTAAAATCTTCACTTAGTATCTGCGGTCATTTCGATATCGCCCTGTTTCAATTTTTCACTGGAGAAATGGGAGAGCGGCCAAGTCTGGACAATTGGCAAGTACCCAAGCGACAATCCTTAACCACCGCTTCTAGTCAGTCATTCGATCTGGATGTAGCTCGTCTTTTCCTGGAGCAAGTACTATCCCAGAAGATGTCACCACCACTCTCAGTAGTAGAGGTATCGCGCAAGCTGGGATGCAATCGTCGAATCCTTTACAAATATTTCCCCGATCTATGTTCGGCGATTGCCACTATCTATAAAAACTATCTCCAAAAATCATGTCAGGAGAATTTAGTCTCTTGTTGCTCTCAGGTGGAGCAGATTGTCGCTCAACTGCACAGGGAAGGTCAGTATCCCAGTGAAAGCCGAGTTTCCCAGTTAATGGATAAGCCGAACTTCTTGCGTTACGCGCAAGTTCGGTCTGTTTTAAGAGCGGCAAAAAGTAATGGTGAAACTACGACGTTTCATGTGGAACCATAACTTTGCCATTCCAGACTGGAAGCATAAGCTTGCCGTTGCGGCAAAGTTATGGGTTAAGTCACACTAGTCTTTAATTACTGTAACGGAGAGGGTGAGATTCGAACTCACGGAAGCTTTCACCTCATCCGATTTCAAGTCGGACGCATTCGACCACTCTGCCACCTCTCCACATGCCAGCACTCTATCATAGCACGATCGGAGATCGGTGCGAAACCCGATCGCCCAAAATTTTTGCGATCGAGCTGACGATTTGGCGATCGCAGCTCAGTAGAGCCTAGTCGAGCGGTTAGAGCTTCGCTCGGGCAATCCTTGGCGACTGCCGATGTCGAGATAACTCTGCTCAAACCTTCATTAGTGGCTCGATCGTCGATAGATGCGATCGAATGTGCCGTAGCCGTTTCTAGAGTATCATCATCCCACTTTTTCCGACTTTAAGTGCCGATTTTTTCCGCCCAAATCCTGGTAGAGACTGGCTTAGACTAAGAATACCGGAATTTCAGCAACATCGATCGAATCACACGGAATAGTCACAGATTATGGAAAATACTAATACTCTAGTTTATTTACTCAAAGATCGATTTAGTTTCATCGATGAGATTCACAACAGTGAGAAGCTCAATAGTAAAATTTTCTCGCTCCTATTTACTAGCTTTAGTTGCTTTGCGATTTATGGTGCAATTATTGGGGCGACCAATAGTGCGATACCGATTCAGATTCTTTCTTCAGCAGTTAAGTTACCAGCTTTATATCTGATTACACTAATTGTTTGCTTGCCCACACTCTACATTTTCAATGCCTTCTTTGGATCTCGCAGTACGATTCGGCAACATTGGGCTTACTTGTTATCGGCAATTACAGTTATTTCTGTTTTGCTGTGTGGATTTGCACCAGTTACTTTATTCTTTTTGTTGACTATTAATGACAAATTGTTTTTTCTATTATTAAACGTAGCCATTTTTGCGCTTACTGGCATCTTGGGCGTGTCCTTTTTGTATCGAACGATGAAACCAACAGCATTAGAAGAACAATCTGGAAATGTTAAGATCCGGAAAAATATTCTCAAATTCTGGTTAGGGTTATATGGATTTGTCGGCACTCAATTAGGCTGGACACTCAGACCATTTTTTGGGACTGGGGGCACTTTTGAAATCTTTCGCCCGCGCGAAGGTAGCTTCTTTACGGCAGTCTGGCAATCGTTACACCAAATAGGATGGTAAGTTAATTATTTATTAATAATTATTAATTAATAATTGGGTTTTCAGGGTGGAATTTGCTTTGTGCATTTTCGGTATTCTTGTTTAAGCAGAAACTATCGACGATATTATTAAAATATTTCAATCGTAGATCGATAACTAAAGAGTAGATATATTGTGGATGAAATTACTAAATTAATTATTTCGCGATCGACTGTAGAATCGATCGGGCAACAAGAGATCGGTTCGCTGACAATCGGTTTTGCATGGCGAAAAGATGTGTGGCAAAAACCACACAAAATCATTCAGGTATTATTGCTGCAAGTTATCGCCATTAGTATCAGCTTTACGGCATTAATGCTGCCGATCGATCGAGTATTAGCTATTTATTGCCCGCCACAGTCTCAGCAAGCACGAGTAGTCAACCTAGTCTGGATCGACGGAGCGATAACAGCGATGATTTTAATCGGTGCTAATCGGTGGATGTATCGACGTGGCAAACAATTACATAAACTGCTAAAACTTATCGAACAAATCGAGCATTACAATCAAATTGTGATGGAAATTGATACACTAGAAACACTGGCTAGAATTGTCAACAACTGCCCCGTTGGCGTAGCCTCTCAGAATGAGAATCGAGTACCAGCCAGTATCTTAGAAATTCTGGCAAAAACTCGTCACAATTTACTCATAGCACTCCAAATAGAGTCACATTCCGAGCGATTGTGCCAACAGCCCAATTCATCGGAACTAATGCTAGGAATCTCTCACAATCTTATCGATCTCCAAAATTTAGCCAGCCAACCACAATTAGTAGAATATGGCACACTACTCACTCAAGCCTGGGAAATTGGGATGAGTGTCTATGATGAAACCAATCTCTAGCAATGCTCTGAGTAGTGAATCCACTGAGGCAGGACGTATATCCGCTCGGATATAATTGGAGTGAGATAGAGTGCGATTCGGAATGCTTAGTAATAATATTAGTGTCGAAAAATCTTACGAATTATTTGGATTGAACTCCTCAGCCTCGATCGAGCGCATTAAAGCAGTCTATCGTCAGATGGCTAAAAAAATTCACCCAGATCTCAATCCTGACGATCCAACTGCACGCGATCGATTTAACACTCTCAATCAAGCATATCAGGTACTTTTAGCAACACATGCCCAGATCGATCGCCCCGAGTCTGTCGATCCAGCACCAGCCGCTAACAGCGATGTGCGCGTCGATCGAGTAGTCGATTCGTCGCTGTCGCCTCAAGACTTGGAGCTAAAAAAAGAAGTTTTTGAAAACCTTGATAAGTTAGTCCGTCAAGAAAATTTTGTCAAAGCAGTCTCGATCGTGGACATGTTGGCTAAAGTTGTGCCTAACTGTGCAGAAATATCGAAAAAGCAATCCGAAATGTACTTCAAATACGCTCAAGATCTCATCAATCGCCGAGCGCAACTCGTGCTAGCCCGCACATATCTGAAAGAATCACTCCGCATCGATCCTCACAACCAACAACGTTGGCAAGCTGTCAATCGAGAATTCAATCGCATCGAACGGTTATTAAAATAGGTGGGGAGATGGGAGATGGGAGATAGGAGGAGATGGATGGCAAAATCTTCAAAAAACGCGATCGATGATATTATAATGTCTGGATAGGTATGTGCTGTCTTGTACCTGCGAGAACTGTGAATTTCAAACTAATCGATTCTACGTCCTTCAAAAGACTAGCCATTCTCATCATCATTATTGCCGCTATCCTCATCTTTGGATGGTCGTTAATGGTCTGGATGCCAGGAGTGAGTTATCGTCAAGCATTACCACCACTAACAGCGACCGAGATCCAACTCAAAGATCGACTCACCAGCGATGTGCAGACCTTAGCCGTCAAGATCGGACGGCGGAATGTCGATAACTATCAAAACCTAGTTGCAGCAAAAGACTTCCTGAATACCGAACTAGCACAAGCTGGATATACAGTTTGCGAGCAGGAGTATACCGTAGCAGGTAAAAGCTATAGCAACCTCGAAGTCGAAATCCCCGGTAGTAGTCGTGCTGACGAAATCTTAGTAATTGGCGGACACTACGATAGTGCCCTCACTAGTTCCGATGCCAACGATAACGCTACTAGCGCAGCGGCAGTCCTCGCTCTCGCTCGGGAATTTGTCGGAACCAAGCCGCTGCGGACATTGAGATTTGTCGAATTTACCAACGAACAACCGCCCTTTTTCGGGACTAAAAACATGGGCAGTTTGGTTTATGCCCAAGCTGCTAAACAACGCGGCGACAAGATCGTGGGGATGTTCGGTCTACAAACATTAGGGTATGCTACCGATACCGCTCAGCCCCAAAAATATCCACCGCCACTCAACTTTTTAGGTTTCGATCGAGGCAATGTTATCGGTTTTGTCAGCAATATTGCTTCGCGGGAATTACTGCGCAATACGATCCGATCCTTTCGCGCTCAAGCTCAATTTCCCTCCGAAGGCTTAGCTTTGCCCGGTTTGATTCGGGGCATCGGGTCGGATAGTCGATCGTTTTGGCAACAAGGTTATCAAGCTGTAACGATCGCCGATACCGCGCTTTTGGAGTATCCGCCGGATCGAATCGATCGCGACACAATCGCCAAAATTGACTTTGAGCAGCTTTCCCGGATGACTTATGGCATCAGCAAGGTAATTCGAGATTTCGTAGGTCTACCGACGATATAAGTAGGTAGGCGCAATTATTTATAAAATAAATTATGCCTGAAACCTAGTTGGTGGGCACTGCCCTACTGTATAACTGAAGTTAATTATTAATTATTAATTATTAATTATTAAAAGCTAGTTCATCTCACATGCCGTCCAGTAGTCATTAAGTACTACTATTAGTTCGACAAACTTGTCATAAGTAGATGGCTTTTTCAGATAGCCAGAGACATTTAATTCGTAAGCATCTGTTAAATATTTCTTTTCGTCAGACGTGGTAATGATAATTACTGGAATACGTCCGATCTCTGCATCAGATCTTAACTGTCTCAAAAAATCTAAGCCATTCATCGCTGGCATATTTAGGTCTAGCAGGACAAGTCGCCGATCGGACGGAATAAGAGCAGGTTCTCCAGTTTTGCCACGTAACATCGCCAAAGCCTCACTGCCATTGCCAGCGATATACAAAGGATTAGTAATTTTACTTTGTTTGAAAGCTCTCTGTACGGTCATCACATCTACTTCGTCGTCTTCGACTAGCAGAATGTTCAATCTTGAATTTTTGAGCATTTTAATTGTAAAATTCCAGGGGTTTAAAATCTTTGTTATATTCACTAATTGTTACATTCACACAGATTTTTGATATCTATCATTAGGAATATTATGCGGATTTATTAATTGCTGAATTTCTAAATATTTTCGATCGTATTAAAATCAACGTTTGTACTTTACTAAAAAATAAGCCCCTCAAACAACCGCTCCGTAATACTTCGATCGACGATCGCCTGAGTCAAGCTTTGTCAGAATACCTCAAACGATAATTCAGTTAAGAAGATTTAAGCTAGTCGCACGGGCAATGCACTACCGAAAATCGAGTGTTGTTGGTACTCACTTCAAGGCAGTATTAAATTCTGCATCATCGTTGCTAAATAGCCCTCAGCAACATTTATTTTGATGAATTGCAAATCTTAATTAAAATTTATCTGTAACTTTTGGTGGGGATTTCTAAGTACAAACATGGATCCAGTCATTACGATTGCCTCATCACCACTAGTTATCAGCAATATATTACACATGTAGTTATTGCGGTATACGTCTATATTTACGATCTAGAGCGAAGAGACCGAGCATTCCCCATTAGAATGTAGTTAATGTGTGTGGTGAATTAATAGTTGCAACAGATATAGTTAGAAATTTTCAGACAGCAATTAATTTGGGCAGCCAGTTATGACCGACCGAGCTTATACAGTGCTGATTGTTGATGATAACCCGATCGATCGCGAGCTGTATCGACTTTTTCTCACGACCAATTTAGATGCTGCTTACTACTTATTAGCAGCAGAGCTAGCAGCGGAAGGATTGAATCTGTGTCGCACGCAGGTAATTGATGCTATTTTACTCGCTCATTCGCTGCCCGATGGGCTAGCTTTTATCGCAGCGCTGCAAACTCAGAGTAATAACAGTAATCCGCCGATTATTGTGATGACTGGGGTGGGAGACGAGAGAGTTGCTGTAGCAGCAATTAAATTGGGTGCTGCTAAGTGTTTAGTTAAGCGCCACCTCACAGCAGAATTATTAGACTCAAGCATCCAAACTGCGATCCAAGATGCTCGGGTCGAGCTGACGCCGCAAAAAAAGACCCAGCAGATTGCCAAGATCTGGGAAAGCATGACTGACGCATATATTAGCCTCGACACTAATTGGCAGATTGTTTATGCCAATCCAGCCGCAGCCGAACTAGTTCGTCAATTAATGGATCTCAAACCTTCAGCATTTCTCGGTCGGATTTATTGGGACGTTTTTCCCTGGTCGGTAGGAACTATTGTCGAGCAGGAGTATCGACGGGCGGCGATCGACCGAATAGCGGTACATTTTGAAGTATTATATGCGCCAACTCAAACATATTTTGAGATTCACGCCGAGCCTACCGCTGAAGGTTTAGGAATTTATTTTCGCGATCTTACTGCACACAAGCAAGTCGAAGCAGAGCGCGACAGGTGCTTCGATCTATCATTAGATTTGACGATTATTACCGATTTTGAGGGGACGTTTCTCAGATTGAATCCAGCAGGGGAAAAAACATTGGGTTTTACGCAGGCTGAATTAGGCTCGCAGTCGTATCTAGAATTAGTTCATCCTGACGATTGGGAGCGGACTAGTGCCACCCTTGAAGCGCTAAGGCTCGGTGAACCTAAGAGCGATTTTGAAAATAGATATCGTTGTCAAGATGGCTCGTATCGCTGGTTATCATGGAGTGCCACACCTTATCCAGAAAAAAATCTAATTTATGCAGCCGCGCGAGATATTACCGAACGAAAACATTACGAGCAAGAGCGCGACAGGTTTTTTAATTTATCGCTCGATTTACTAGCAATTGCTAATTTTGATGGCTATTTTATCCGGATAAATTCATCATGGAATCGAGTTTTAGGCTTTACTAATACCGAATTAATGATGCGACCATATTTAGATCTAGTCCATCCTGACGATCTGCAAAGTACGATCGAAGCGGCTCAAAGTCTCAGCACGGGGGACTCTGTTGTGAGTTTTGAAAACCGCTACCGCTGTAAAGATGGGTCTTACCGCTGGCTATCTTGGAGTTCCTTGCCTGATGTGGAAAAAGGTGTAATTTACGCGATCGCGCGCGACACAACCGAGCGTCAAAAAATTCAAGCTGCTTTAGAAGAACGCAACCAAGAACTAGATAGTTTCGCTCAGGTTGTTTCTCACGATCTCAAAGCGCCCTTACGAGCAATTGCCAATCTTTCCCAATGGATCGAAGATGATTTGGCAGGATCGCTCTCAGCTGTAAATCAACAGCAAATGCTATTATTGCGCAATCGAGTTCATAAAATGTCCGCAATAATTGATGGCTTACTCGACTATGCCCGGATTGGGCAAGTAACAAACTCCAATGAATTAGTCGCAGTCGATCGATTACTGGCTGAAGTCATCGAATCAATTGCACCGCCACCGACATTTAAGATCGAGATTGCGGCAAATATGCCAACGATCGATGCTAAAAAAATCTTATTATTTCAGGTGTTTTCTAATCTAATTGGTAACAGTATCAAACATCACGATCGACTTGATGG
The DNA here is from genome assembly GCF_031382685.1 of Chamaesiphon sp. OTE_8_metabat_110. NCBI lineage: Bacteria > Bacillati > Cyanobacteriota > Cyanophyceae > Gomontiellales > Chamaesiphonaceae > Chamaesiphon > Chamaesiphon sp. OTE_8_metabat_110. Next base: position 13,456 of record NZ_JANMZA010000198.1, read on the forward strand.
CTCGGTAAAAATATCGATGCAAAAAGTACCAAACTTTTATGAGTTTATCATTGCCGATGATGGACCGGGAATCGCCCCTAAGTATCAAGATGATATTTTTACTATTTTCCAAGCTGTAAATCCTCAAAATCGCGCCGATAGTACGGGGATCGGTTTGGCGATCGTGAAAAAGATCGTTCGAGCGGTGGGTTGTGATATTAGATTAGAATCTCAAGTCGGTAAAGGTACGACATTTTATTTCACTTGGCCGAGTATTTCACGTTGCTAAGTTAGTGAATAGTGGATAGTGAATAGTGAATAGTGAATAGTGGATAGTGGATAGTGGATAGTGGATAGTGAATAGTGGATAGTGGATATTAGTTGCTTTAAGCTCCGATGCGATTAAAAGTTAGCTCGATCGATGATAGCAGCAAAGCGATTTGAAGCTGCACAACCTCTTGAGAGGAGCTAGCAGGAGGAGGTATTTTAAACTGATAACTGCTTACTTTCTTGCCATTTTTAAAATGTTTGCTCATAGTATCGATCGGCTAATAGATTTGATATCGCTAGTGCTGCTGTATCAATCTTAATTAATCTATGCGATCGGCGGCTCTGTCTTAAGTTCTCTAAATTAAAGATTAAACTATACATAAAGAGGTAGAAACCTACTCAATAGACTTCCTGTGCAAGTTAGGGGAAAGGGGAAACCATAACACGATTATGAGGGTGGATTACTGACAAGCACGGCATCTGAAGTAGCACCTCTCAATTGTTGGCGAAGCCGCTCTCTGAGCGCGTCAGCAATTCGCTTGATAAACCCCGCGCTCGGCACTGCTAAAAGTAATCCGAGAATACCGCCTACTTGCGATCCTAACAATACCGAGATGAACACAACTGCGGGATTGAGTCCCGTCATCCCACTCATCAACCGAGGCGCGATCGCATTTTCAATAATCTGACCGACGACGACCGCCACTAGCAAAACTTTAAGTCCCAGCCAAATGTTTTGCAGCGCTAGCAGCGAGCTAATCACAATAATCGTCAGGGTACCGCCAAAGGGAATCAGACTGGCAAAGCCAATCGTCAAGCCAAATAGCAACCCAAACGGAATCTGAAGTAGTAAAAATACAGTTACCAGCGACACACCTTGAATCGTAGACACGATCGCCTGACCCGCGAAATAACTCTGAAAACTTTGCCGGAGCGAATCTTGAATCTGTTGATTCCAAGGTGCGGGCAACCAACTCAGTAAGCCGTTCCACAAGCGGGTGCCACTAAATACTAATAAAACGGTCAGTACGACAGTTAAGAGCAAATTTAAGGCACTATTAATCGTATCCACAGCGAGAAAGAGCGCTTGACGCGAGGCTAATTGGAGGGTTTGAGTGACTCGCTCGGTCAAGCCAGCGGTTAAAGTAGTGAGATCGACTGGCAAGTCTTGGAAGATCGGCTGCGTACTCAGAGTAGCGACTTGCACCTGTGCGGCTGTCAACCAAGCGGGTAAACGATTGGCAAATTCCTCCAACTGTCTAAACACGATCGGCAGTAGCCCAAAACCGATCGCTCCTACCAAGGCAATGGCAACCACCAACACCAATCCAATTGCCCAAGCTCGTGCTAGTCCACGTCTTTCTAGGAACGCGATCGGATAATCTAGTAAAAACGTCACCAAACAAGCCGCAATGACGATACTAGAAATCGGTTGTAAGGAATGATAGAGTAGCCCGATCAGCCAACCATTTAGAAAAATTAACGGAAAGGCTAAACTAACTTTAAGCCATCGAGGTAGTTTTTGGTAGGGCAGCATTTTTAGTCGTTGCTAGCTGAGGTGACACGATCCCAAAACGATCTATTTATATTTAGTAGTCAACAATACTCATTTTTCTGCATCTTCCAATCGATAGATATAACTAGCCGAAGTTATTTATTAACCTATTGACGGTTTAGCGAGACAAGATAGCCAAACGCACCAATCCTCTTTCAGCATCGATCGAGCCTATGGCATCCACTCGATTCCCAAACCCACCCGGCTATCGTAGTTTTCCTTGGCATTTTGCTGCTGGATGTCTGTCGATAACCGGAGGTTATTGGTGATGGCATAACCAACAGACAAAGTTGTCAAACCCGTCTCGGTGCTACTACCTAAACCTACCCAGCTCTGGCTGAGGGCGATATCGGCACCACCCCCACGGGACGGTACGAGCATCAGCTTGACGCCGAGATTTAGCCCATCGCGGCTATATTTATCAGTCTGGAGATGGCGAAAGCCGACTAGGGGTGTCACATTGAAATAACCACCCAACGGGAAGAGATAATACTGCACGTCGGCACCGTAAGCACTGCGGCTACCGCCCGAATTGTAATTAGCACTGGCAGAAAGCCCACTGCGCCCGAAGAACACATCATCGACGGCGAGATGAATCCCACCCGTTTGTCCGGTGGAGGGATATTGAGAGTAGCCAACTTTTACCCGCGTCCGAAAACTCGGGTCATTTTTAATATCATCCAGGACATCGGGAATCCCCTTGAGCCATTTTTGCAAGACGGGACTACCATCGATAACTTCGGGACTGATATCGATTGAGTTTGGCTCGGATGGCGGCTGTTTGTCTGTTGGCGGCGAGTTTTGAGCGATACTCGGTAAGATCTGCTCTCGCATGCTGGAGGGGTTGGCAATGCTCGGTAATTGTCCCCAACACCCCAGATAAACGATCGAGCCAATTAAGGTTTGGCAGAGCCGTCCCACATTAAGATGATGATTTCGGTTTAGCAATTTACTTAAAGGCGAGCGCTGATGCGTCGTGCTGATGCTACCTGGATTGATACCGTCATATTCTAACATTGGGGCGAAAAAATTTGCGGTCTAGTCTTCGCCATTGCCGATCGCCTCGGTGGATGGGTTGGCATGATAATCATCGTGTCCCGTCATGGCGGCGGCAAAATCATGCTCGGGCGATGTAAAGCGGGGTGGATAATTTCGATGCCGATGGGCGATCCGAGACTCGATCGAGCTTTGGGCTTGATAGCAGTAAGCCGCGACGATAAACCACGCTCCAAACCAAGATTTGGATTCAAAATTATAATTATCGAGATTGCATAGTAAAGACTGCGCAACATTCCCCGCTGCTGGATTACGACAGATCCCAAAACTATGAGTCAATAGCCCCACCATCCCAAATGACACCGCGATCGTCAAGGTAGCCGCTGCACCTGCTGACAAGGCGCGGGTTTTGGGATACCATGTTGATGATTCTTGCTTCCCCAGTACCCAACTACCCCCATGGAATAAGCAGGCAAAAAATAAACTCGGCAGTAATAAATTAATTACCATCGAAATTGCACCGAGAAGATACTGCTGTTCTACCCCGATCGCATTAGCAGAAAATTGCCAACTAGCACCCAAGAAGTTAGCAACATGTACGCCAAACGGCAATAAAATTAAAGTCTGTATCCAAGCTTTCCGCTTTGGTAAAAAAGCCTCCCACCGAAATCTATTTCTCGCTGGCACAAATTCTTCGGCACCCAATCTTGTCATAACTACTGCACCTTCGATCGTCTTAAAACATTTATCATCTACTTTATAATTCCCGATCGAGCCAGATAAGTATCGATCGGCAATAAACAGTTACCCACTAGATATCATCCGCTTGAGTGTCAATAAGTCTCAAATCATTAACAAAAATATGTACTTATACTTAATTCGTCATGGTATTGCCGAAGATTTAGATCCAGCAGACTCGATCGCCAATGATGAGTTAAGATGCCTTACTAAAGCAGGACGCAAAAGAGTCGAACAAGTTGCCGATCGAGCGATCGAATTAGACCTAAAATTCGATCTAATTATTACTAGTCCTTTAGTCCGCGCGCGCCAAACGGCAGAGATCTCGATCGACAAAAAACTCAGCCCCAAATTAGAGGTATCCCCAGAGCTGAAACCCAGCGGAAATCTCCCTGCATGGTTGAGGGAATGGGATGCCCGTACCGATAACATCACCAATTTAGCCTTAGTCGGGCACGAGCCGAATTTGAGTGAGTGGGCTGAATTATTAATATTTGGTAAAGTTTGCCACCAATTAATTCTTAAAAAGGGCGGTATTATCGGTTTGAAATTTGCCGAAAATCGGATCGCGATCGGCACAGCACAATTATTTTGTCTCCTACCACCTAAATACTTGATTTAGCTAGGTGTGTTGGGTTTCATGCTTCAACCCAACCTACAGATCTACAGATCTAAAAATCTAAAAATCTCTACAGATCTGGTGCAGGGAATAGTGAGTGCCACAAATTAAAAACCAGCCAGAAGTAAGATATCACTTCTGACTGGATTGGCGTACTCGATCGTCAGATCGATCGAGTACTTAGCAAAGTTAGTTGCGATTGTTAGAACGTAAATGTAGTTCTGATTACGCCGATCACTGCACTATTGCTATTAGTTTCATCAGTTGACGTTACATAGATCAACGCAGGAGTAATCGCGATATTATCACTGAATTTGTATTTGTAGAAGCCTTGAAGTTGGAATGGAGTTCTCCCAAGACCACCAACATAGGGTTCTGCACCGAATGTCAATCCAGCCAGACTACCTTTACCATCGATATTTGGTAGTGCAAGTGCTGCACCATAGCTCCAAATATTGTCAGTGCCAGCACCTCGCTTCGCACTAGATGTCATCGCAAACCCACTGAAATTTAATGTCTCACTCGGCTTAAAAGAGATCGCTGCACCATAAGAGTTAGCATTAGTAGTACTAGCACTAATGTTGGCTGCATTAGTACCGATCGGCACTCCTGCACCACCAAATAGAGAACTCCCAGCACTAGTAGAGCTGTTGATATAAGTCAAACCACCCTCAATTTGAGGGCTGAGTTGGAAGTTTAGTTGAGCCAGGAGAGAGTTATTGTTGCCAAATATGCCATTATTGACAGAGGGGTTATTTGCACCAAATGCAAAGTAACCAAGTGTCGCAGATTTGAGACCAGTCTCAGCAAAGGGAACAGTTATCCCAGCACCCGTACCACCACCGATTTTATAGATCGGGCTATCTTCAGCAAAGGCACTGACACTCAGACCTGCGCCAGTGAAATCGTCAACTACCGAAAATGTGGGCGCATAATCTGATTGCAGACCATTAAAGGCAGCTACATAGACAGTAGAATTACTTACAGGGAACTGGTATGCCAACCAGTCAAGACCGACGGCATTGTTAAGATTAGCATCAACTACTTGAGCACCGATCGGACTGGGAGAGGGCGCACCATTATTTCTGAACTGAGTATTAGGAGATATTTGATTTCCAGTTGCAAGTCTCGTCCAGAGGATGTCCTTACCAGTAAAACTACTCTGGAATAAGAGCCGGACGCGGTCGCCTAAGATGATATTGTTATCACCACCACCGAGCAGACTAGTTACGTTGAAGACTGCTTCACCTTTGAGTTTTGTGGTGGTAGAAAACTGATTCGCTTGGAGTTGAGCGACTTTTTTATCGGTGTTGACAAGACGACCATCAATTTCACTCAATTGAGCGCGATATTCTTGAGTCAGTCTTTTGAGGACTTCGAGGTCTTCGCGGGTGACACCGCCAGGTGCCGTACTGGGCGCACTACCAGGCTGTTGAGCTAGGAGGGGTTCAACTGTATTGAGACAAGCATTTAAACCGCGTGCAAACTCGATTTGAGTGACGGGTTTGTTGTTGAGGTTGGCGTTGCAATCATATTTAGTCGCAATCCCTTGCAGGGCGGTATATTGCCACTGACCGGGTTTGACGTCGCTAGCAACATCGTCAGTAGGATCGACTTGGGGCTTGCTTGCAGGATTTTCACCAGCGGCTACTCTAACAGGGTTGGTACCGCTAGCTTTATTAAAGATGAGGCTATTCGCGTTGTCAGCAACTGGAGCAACAATGCTCTCAGTGCTTGGTGCCGCCATTACCCTAGTGGACAATAACATGGCGAACCCGAATGCTACAGGGCTAATTAATACAGATTTCCAAAATGCTGATGACATCTGGGTGGTGCTCCTCACAGGTAAGTTTAGGGTGTTTGGGTTGACAGGTACAATGGACGATCTCATCTTCATTTGGCGGTCGCGCACAGTTCGCAACGTATCTTAATCTTTTTGTCAGGTTTGATACTGATAATCACGATACAAATTTGCTGCTCTTACATTGGTTGTCAAGTTGACACTCATTATAAGATGCAACTATTCTCTTCAAATCAGATAAATCTGGTTTTAACGTAAAATTAAGTACACTTTTGAGACTAAATAGTGACGATCGATACAAAACATCTCCCGTTGGCGTAGCCTCTCAGAATGAGAATCGACTACCTGCCTTCACAGCGAGAATTGCCAGTGCGATCGACGATTTCGGTAGCAGCTATCTAGTCCCTTGTAGTAATAAGGTACCCAAGCTCGGAGCGAAGTCAACACTAATTGGCGGATTTTTACTCGAAATATCCAGATTTTGCTAGCGGACATGCTGGAGTACAGCGCTCAAAGATCGATTTTGGCTCTCGACTGGGCATCCTAAACCTATAGCCAGTTTAGGTGTGAGTTGAGGTAGCCAGTGATAAATCAGCAATTGCAAACGCGCGAGTCAAACCCCGCTGTATGTATGACAACAAGTCTCGATCGCCATGTTATTGCCACTGCACAGCGGGGCAAAGTAGCTACCGACAAAACTAAGGGACAGCAATTTGCAGCAGCTCTCAAGGCAAAATACGATGGTACGCGCCCGCTAATTGAGGATGTGATTTTTGCAACAGTAGAACTAGCAGATCTCCAAGCAGGCAAAAGCTACTTGGAGATCTCTCATCACCCGAATCGTGACTCCGTTGGCGTTGGCGAAGCCTCTGCCTTAGCAGAAGCCTCTCGGAACGAGAATCGCAAACCATACTACACCACCAAAATTACTAATAAATCGACCCAAAGAATTCGGATCGATCGATTCGGGACTTACGTTCAAAAGGGTCACACTCTCGTCCTCCACTCACTCACAGGTGGATTTCTCAGCGCTCAACAGTTTCAAGAATGGTATGAATTGGGCGCAAGTGAGTGGCTCGAACCAGGGCAAGTCGTCACCGATCCCAATAATCATAGTAATTTGGGTGTCTACTGGGCTTATTCAGGGACAACTGCTGACGGTAAAAAGTTTGTCGCGGGTGCGGCGTGGGTGGGTAAGCGGTGGTGGAAGTTTTGGTAATTAACGTCAGTTCGGGTTAAGGATTTTCGACCGATGACTCCTAGCTTCGTTTCCGCACCGCCCTCAAATGAATTTGCGGATGCGCGCTCGTCGGGTCTCCCGACGGTTTAGCGCACCAAGCGGGGGCTAAAAGCAAAAGTTCGTTGAAACGAACTAATCAATTTGGTAGTTCGTTAAAACGAACTTTTGCTTTTAGCCCGAACTTATAGTTCAGGGCGGTGCTTGAGCGGAGCAAATCAGTTTTCCTTATCCCGAACTCACGTTAATTAGTTGTTAATTATTTTGCCATAATCCAGCTTAAGTACCCGATCGGCGAGATGAAAGTAGCGATCGTCGTGACTGATAACTAAGATCGATTTACCACGCTGTTTTAGCTCGGGGAGGAGTTGCTGATAGAAGATTTCCCTAAAGAATGGATCTTGATCTGCTGCCCATTCATCAAATAGATAAATAGGACGATCTTCGAGGTAGGCTGTCAGGAGGGCTAACCGTTTGCGTTGACCTTGAGAGAGTGCGGTAGTGGAAAGTTTGCCATCGGCGATCGCGACTTTATGAGTGAGCTGGAGTTTTTCTAAGTACATATTTGCTTGTGCGTCTTCATCGGCAAGTCGCAAGCCCACAAAGCGATCGAATAAATAAAAGTCTGAGAATACGGTTGAAAATAACTGGCGATATAATTCACGGTTGCGATCGTCAATAACATTGCCATCTAATCGAATCTCACCACTATCTGGCACGTATAAACCAGTGATTAGTTTGGCTAATGTGGATTTGCCGCTGCCATTTCCACCGACGATAAATACTAACTCGCCAGGATGAAGGGTCAGATCGATCGGCCCTAATGTAAAGGTATTATCTTCGCCAGCGAGCTGATAATTGTGGGTAGCATTTTTGATGTCGATTCGATCGAATTGGCGGGGATTGGTAGTCGTGCGGGCGACGGTTTCGGCGCGGCTGGCTAGCGATAATCCTAATGTATCGATTTTCCGGATGGCGACACCTGCTTGACTCAAAGCTGGCAAGATTGCTAAGGTGTTCCCGATCGGACGCATCAGATAGGAGATCGTCAGCACGTAGCCAGAAATTAGTTCGGCAGAAACTGTTTGAATTTGGGGTAAGCCGTAGACTAATAATCCCAGGAGTACAAAATATGACAGTTCGCCAATCCCCGCCGAGAGTGCGATCGCCCGTTGGGAGCCGATCCGATATTCGCGGAGCGTTGCGGCGGTAGTTTGGAGATCTTCTTCGATAAAATCTTCCCGCCGTTGGGAGTGGAGTTTCAGTTCTTTGATGCCGTTGGTAATTGCTTGAAAGTGCTGCATCAGAGCATCATTTTCTTCCCGCGCGACGGTAAACATCCGAATCGCTTGGTTGATGAGCAGTTGCACCACGCTAATCGACAGTGCCATAAATACCAGCGTCCCGACTAATACCCCGATCGACAGCCAGCCGAGATAAACTAGCGATGCAACCACGATCGCCGCATTGACACACAGCGTCGGAATACTAAAGACACCACTCGAAATTGATTGAATATCTTCAGTCAACGTCGCCAGTAACCGACTGGAGCCGAGTTCTTCCAGATGGCGCAATGGAGACGCCAAAATCCAGCCACTAATCCGCAGCCGCAATTTGTAGATCGCATCTTGCGCCAACTGTGCGAGTAAAAACTGGGAGACTAAGTTGGTAATCAACGTCACCACAACCAGCCCTAGAAAGCCCCACAACAGCTCTGGCGGTGCTTGAGGGTGTTCCGGAGTGATGCGCCCGATCGAGTGGTTGATGAGCGCGATCGAGGCAGCACTGCCGATCCCACTAATCGAACCAGTAATCGCCGCCGCCAAGACGCTCAGCCACGATGCTTTGAGTAGAAACTCGATTAAATTCATGTAGATTCAGTTGACAGTTAGGTTTGCCGCTAACTTCAGTTTATCTACAAAAACAAAACAACCCCCAGGATTACTGAGGGTTGTCGATCGATATGTCCAATACATCAACAATTCAATGGCGATTTAGGACATCTCTTGAATAATGTAATCAAAGTAAGGAGCAGCAGCAGCAGCATCTTCCTCGCTGAGGCGGCTGAGAGAAGCTTCTTTGAGTGCCACGATCGAATCAGCCATCCCAGCAACGGGAACACCCAAGGAATTATACATATCCCGCACGCCAATCAGTCCGATTTCCTCGATCGGCCCTTTATCGCCAGCAAGTACGCCATAAGTAACCAACCGCAGGTACCAACCGTAGTCTCTGAGACACTGAGCGCGTTGTTTTTGTCCCGCAGCATTACCACCTGGGGCGATATAGTCGGGGTGTTGCTTCCATAACTGTTTGCTAGCCTGCTCGACAATTTTCTTTTCGGCTTCTGCTAGCGTGGTAACGATCCGAATCCGCTGTTCGCCAGTTTGCAGAAATGACTGGATATTTTTGAGTTCTCCAGTACTGGGGTAACGAAGATCGTCATCGGCTTTTAGAATAACTTGACTAACAACACTCATATTAATTGCGATCGATTATTTAGATATCTATTATAAGAATAGTTTAACTACTGTCGGTGCCACAAGTGAATAGATGCGATAGAGGGATAGAAGATCTTTGGCAAATCTTTAGAATTTAGAATTTAGAATTTAGATGGGAGATGGGAGATGGGAGATGGGAGATGGGAGATGGGGAGACAGGGAGACGGGAGAGAATCTAAACCCATCACCTCTTACCTCTTACCTCTTACCTCTTACCGACACCCCAAACTATCCCGAGTAGCGACTCCTGTCACTGGATTGATTCCCTCGGCACGTTCGCATAGTAGTTTCATTTGCGCTCGATCGATTAAGGCATCGGTAAAATCAGCGCCCGTAATCTTGGCACCGTAGAACCGAGATCGAGTCAGGGTAGCTTCTGTGAGAATTGCATCAGTCAGATCGGCTTCATCGAAGGTGGCTCGATCTGCTAATGCACCCGTGAGATTGGCTCCTGATAGATTTGACTTGAGCATTACCGCCATCGTCAACATGGCGTTTGTCAAGTTTGCTTTACTCAAATTTACACCGCGTAACTCGGACGATACAAATACGCCGCCTGTGAGATCTTGTCCGGCAAAATCGCGATCGGTTAGATTAATCCGACTATAATTAGTCTGCTTACTAACAGCAAGTGTGAAATCCTGGAAACCCAACGAAAACCACATCAGCGCCACGATCGTCAGCCGCGTCAGCCAGGTAGTTAATAGCGCTGTGATGGATTTAGCAAGCGGTAATATTTTCAAATTTAACACTGGTATTTATTATTTATTAACTTCTGTAAGTAAATTCAGCTTGAGGCGATCGATACCCCTATCCCCTATCCCCTATCCCCTATCCCCTAAATGATTATTGAATCGATCGAAATCGAAATGGATATTACTACTACTAAAGGTGAACTCAATACCGCGATCGAAACTAAACTCCAAGAATGGGGCGAACCCCTCCGGTGGGCAATTACCACAGTCGATCGCACTACCAATATCGCTCAGATCGAAGCAATTGTAATTAGGGAATAGTGGATAGTGGATAGTGGATGAAAGAAGTAGGGTGGGCACTGCCCACCGTCTAGGAGATAGAAGTAGGGTGGGCACTGCCCACCGTCTAGGTTTCAGGCATAATCTATCCGATCGATCGTTGGATATACCTACTTACCGATCTTACCTACTTCCTAAAGCCCAAAACCTAAAGCCTACTCCCTAGCTCCCTAAAATCGCAGCTAAAGCTGGTTTAATGGTCGAGTATTGAAAGTCAAAACCTTGAGCGAGAGTGTGGGTAGGGACTACTTGCTGTCCTTGTAAAACGACGATCGCGCCTTCACCGAGCAGCGCTTCGAGGGCAAAATTGGGGACGGGAAGCCACGAAGGGCGGTTCATGACAGAGCCTAACGTTTGGGAGAAAACTTCCATCGTCACGGGATTAGGTGCAGTGGCATTGTAGACACCCTGCATTTGCGGATCGGTAATAGCCTGAATTATCAACTTAACGACATCATCGCGATGTACCCAAGAAAACCACTGCTTGCCGCTGCCGATCGGGCCGCCGACGAAGGCGCTAAAAGGTGCTAGCATCTTGCCTAAGACACCACCATTTTCGCCCAAGACGATCCCCATGCGGAGGATAACCAAGCGGGTACCAGTATTGGTAACTGCTTGTGCGGCAGTTTCCCATGCCGTGCAGACTTCAGCCAGAAAATCCTTACCCGCTGGACTAGTTTCATCAAATTTACTAGTTTCGCTGGTGCCATAGTAGCCGATCGCGGAGGCGTTGATCAGGACGGACGGTTTGACGCTAGATTGGGATATCGCTTCGACGATTTTTTGGGTACCGATTTGGCGACTTTCCAGGATCGTGCGCTTGTGATCTGGCGTCCAGCGCTTTTCGGCGATGGGTTCTCCAGCTAGATTCACTACCGCATCACAACCCGAGATCGACTCTTGCCACGCGCCCGACTGGAGCGGACTGTAGCCGACGATCTGCGCTCGTCCGAAGCGATTGCTTGCCTGTTGAGGACTCCGCGTAAAAATTACTACCTCGTGTCCCTGTGCTTGGAGTTGTTCGACTAGCCGACTGCCAACAAATCCAGTAGCTCCCGCGATCGCAATCTTCATACCGTACTTACATTGATACTTACTCCTTTAGATTTTCGCACTTATGTCTGAGATTTTCTACCGCACCCGACAAGCCGAAATTCCTCTACCTTGAGATGCTTGAAAACCAAGCAATACGGCTTTAGCGCGCTGTTCGGGCGTACCGTGGTGTTGGCGGTTATTAAATTCATAATCTCCCACCTTATAGGCAATTGCGGCGATTTGCTCGATATCTTCTCGATCGAAGGTGACACCAGGCATGGCACCCATATAGAAACCCGCCATACAATCAGCTTGGAGTTCGATCGCGGTAATATTATTTGGTCTGAAGCCACCAATTGTCTGGGCGGCATGGGCATATTCATGAGCCAAAATATAAGCTAATGCGGCATCGCCGTATTGATACGCCATCCGAATATGTTGGTTGGTAATATAAATCGTATTGTTGCGGGTACAATACAAGCTGCCCCCTATCCGTCCGCACGGACTGGAAGCACCATTGAGGACATTCCAGCGGACTTTAGGTCTCGATCTCGTGGCATCTACTTGCCGCAATCCTTTATAAACAGCATTTAAAACTCTTTCTGGCCCGAGTTCGGTTGCCTGGAGCGGAATACTGGCAGTAAGTGTCGTAATCAAAGCAAGGCTGACGCGAGTGCAAAATTTCCCCAGGTTCATACGGGTATTGGGTTGGGATAGGGGAGATGGGAGATGGGAGATGGGAGATGGGAGATGGGAGATGGGGTAATGGGTAATGGGTAATGGGTAAGAGGGGAAAATACAAATCAGGACGCCATCGTCTGAATTTCTTAGTCACGTTCTACTCCCATCTCCCATCTCCCCCCTACTTCTGAGAATAAATTCTGCGATCGCGAGATCGACTGGGGTGGTAATTTTGAGATTGGTTTCTTCGCCGGGGACGATAGTAACGGGGAGACCACATTTTTCAAATAATGCGGCATCGTCAGTTACTTCCCACCCGAGAGCGCGTCCCTTATCGTGACAGGTTTTGAGGAGTTCGACATCAAAACCTTGGGGAGTTTGAGCCGCCCACAGGTTAGCTCTGTCCGGGGTGTCGATAACGATACCTGTATTATCTACAATTTTAATTGTATCTTTTACAGAAATAGCCGCAATTAATCCCGGACAAGTAGCGAGCATCTCCGCACAGCGATCGAATAAATCTGGTGTCGCCAAACATCTCGCGCCATCATGAATTAACACGCGTGCTGCGCCATCTGGTAACGCCTGTAAGCCGTTGTAGACGGATTCTTGGCGAGTTGTACCACCCTGGATAAATTGGACGGGTTTAGACAGGGATATGTTGCCGAGGAGTCGATCGAGATCGGCACGATCTTCGGGTTGCCCGATAATTCCGATCCAACTAATCGATTGCGCATTTTCGGCAGCTAGCAGCGTCCAAGCCAAAATCGGTCGATCGAGCAAGGGAATCAGGAGCTTGTTGCGGTCGCTCCCCATCCGTTTTCCCATCCCCGCCGCCGGAATTAATAGATTCATACTCACATCTTGCCTTGAAACAAAGTTACTGGTGTTTTAGTGGATAGTGAATAGTGGATAGTGGATAGTGATTAGATAGCTAAGTAGGGTGGGCACTGTCTTGTTTCGCTCAATCTGGAGGGAACCTCCAGAGCGCGAACCGCTGCCCACCATCTGGGTTTTAGGCTACTTAGTTACTAATTAGTAATTATTGTGGTTTCTTTTTAATAAAGACATTATCGGAGAAACCAGAAGTGTTTTTAGGCGTGGAAGTTGGACTAACAATCGGTGTCGGTGCAGCGGTTTGGAAATAGTCGTAGGCAATTGCAGACATCTTGCGGACTAATTCTGGCCCGGATGGGTCGTTATAGGGGCGTTTGACTAAGACTACTGCCAGATATTTTTTGCCTGTGGGGAATTCGATCGAGCCAACATCCGCGATTAGGGAACCGATATCGCCAGTTTTGTGGGCGATTTTGGCACCTGCGCCCAATCCTTGGGGCAGCATGGTGTTACCTGTGGTGCGGCGCATGATATTTAATATTTGGCTGCGGGAAGCCGCAGAGACGATATTACCACGCTCGATCGCCATCATCGATCGGGCTAATTCGCGGGCGGTTGTGATATTGGTGCCTTCTAAATCTGGTAAGGGACGATTGATAGTGGTAGTGCTGAGTCCCCAATTCCGAAAGCGTTGGTTGAGGGCAGATTTACCACCTAAGCGGGCGATTAGGAGGTTGGTGGCGGTATTATCGCTGATGGTTATCATTTTGGTAGCGGCGACCAAAATACTTACCTGAGTGCCGGGTTTTTGCGCTTGGAGATCGCCAGAGCCACCAGCAATCGAGTTTTTATCGATCGTCAGTTTTTCGGCTAAATTCACTTTCTGGGCATCGACATCCTGAAAGAGGGCAATCAATATCGGCAATTTAATCGTACTAGCAGCAGGCAAGACTCGATCGGCTCCCCATTCACTATGTTCGCCTAGCTCGGTGTTGATAAATAAATAACTCGCATCGAGCTTAGTCTTTTTCTGATTTAAAACCTGAAGCCGATTGTGGAGTTTGGCGCTGGCGGTGGTGGGATCGAGCAGATCGATTTGTGGGACAGGCGGCGCGGGTGGAACAGGCGGCTCTACTTTGGCGGCAATTGGTGATTTGGGTGGATTGACGATCGAAATTGTCGTCCCGGCGATCGTACTGGCACCCAATCCACAGATCGCTAACCGCACTAACTGAATCGATAGTGAGACAGAGCGATTCAGTTGGTGCAGTTGTTGTTGGCTCGGTTGTTTGCGGCGGGATTGGGTCTGAGATCTTTGCTCGCCAGTACTATTAGAAGCCATTCGGTCGAAGTTTGAGGATAGATTTGGCTAGAAAAATCGCGGTTGCTAGCTAGCAAATTATGAAGAATCTCGATCGTCTCAAATGCTCTTAATAATAGCCGATCTCGCTTGCCGATCGATCGTCTACCCTATATTCGTAAGTAAGTCGGCATCACGATCTTAAATATTAGCGATCGGCTGCAACCCTTAAGGTGGGCAGTGCCCACCCTACAACATATCTAATTAAATAATTAATAATTATTAATTATTAATTATTACCCATTACCCAATTCCCGCGAGCGTACTGCGGCTGCTTTTACCGCTT
>NZ_JANMZA010000211.1:0-2018 GCF_031382685.1 Chamaesiphon sp. OTE_8_metabat_110
CGTCCGACATTTGGGTTGGTGAGCTACGCCCAATTGAAGTCCGGTAAAATTAAAATTGAAGGTAAAACCGTCCGAGTGGCTCCTCTGGCTAGTATCTATCGATCGCGACAAGTGGCGATCGAGTTGAAAGAAGCGATCGAGCGGGGTGAATTTTTGTTAACA
Organism: Chamaesiphon sp. OTE_8_metabat_110; assembly: GCF_031382685.1. NCBI lineage: Bacteria > Bacillati > Cyanobacteriota > Cyanophyceae > Gomontiellales > Chamaesiphonaceae > Chamaesiphon > Chamaesiphon sp. OTE_8_metabat_110. The sequence goes on from NZ_JANMZA010000211.1 coordinate 163, forward strand.
GCGGCTGTCGCTGCCTTACCATCCGATCGCGCTTTTATCCCACAAGATCGCCGTCAAATGCCTAGTCTCTTGGATGATTAAATTGAGTGTCAATGATTAGGGACGCTCTTGGCACATTCTGCGGTTGATATATCAATTTTAAACTGTATAAATAATTACTAAGTATGATATTTTTATTTATTAACTAAATTAAATTACGCAGCACGATGAAATGTTTAAAAGTTATCGCCAATAGTAAAGAAATTGTGAAGTATTGATGGTATCTTTAGATGCGATTGTAAATTACTATGTTAAAGATCTGAACTTTCATTCCTCAGAAGTTAACCTTACCAGTGATTGCGATATACCCCGGTAGTTTCGACCCGATTACTCTAGGTCATTTAGATATTATCGAGCGGGGTAGTAAGCTCTTCGATCGAGTGGTCGTTGCCGTACTAAGAAATCCGGGAAAAACGCCCCTATTTACCGTAGAGCAACGTTTGCGCCAGATCCGGACAGCAACCAAACATTTACCTCAAGTAGAAGTAGATAGCTTTGACGGATTGACAGTGACTTACGCCAACCTGATCGGTGCTGGCGTTTTGTTGCGAGGACTCAGAGTTTTGTCTGACTTTGAGAAAGAACTCCAAATGGCGCACACTAACAAAACCTTGTCTACAGAGATTGAAACAGTGTTTTTAGCAACTTCCACAGAGTATGGTTTCCTCAGCAGTAGTATTGTCAAGGAAATCGCTAGATTCAACGGCTCGATCGATCACCTTGTCTCACCTCATGTTGCCTCGGAAATTTACCAATGTTACAACACTCCCACTATCCAGCAGTAGCAGACCAAAGCTACGCTAGCATCTTAGAAGACCGTTCGATCGTGCCAAGCATTCAAGCAAAAAATCTGGAATCTGCGGCGGTATTTGCCGCGATCGAGCGGTTAGAAAGCCGAATTTTGAATAGTCCTCGCGTACCATTGACTGGTAAAACAATGGTCGATGAGGAAGAAATTTTGCAGCAGATCGACAGAATTCGCGAGCAGTTACCAGAAGTAATCGCTACGGCGCAAGAAGTATTGCAGTATAAGGATCGCTTGATTAGAGAAGCTGCTGGGCAAGCGCAGCAGATTCTCGCTGAGGCAAATCAACGCGCCTATCAAGTCGCCAATGAAGTGGGAATTATCGATCGCGCCGAACGCGAAGCCCAGCAAATCCGGCAAGCGGCGATCTCGGAGTGCGAGCAACTCCGACAACAAACAACCCTAGAAATGCAGCGGATCGGCGATCGCCATCTCCAAGACCTCGACCGGATGCGGGCACAAGTAGAGCTAGAATGTCAGCAGACTCAAGATGGCGCGGATGAATATGCCGATCGCGTTTTACACAATATGGAGTATCAGCTTACCGATATCCTCCACGCCATTCAACGCGGCAGACAGCGCCTGATGAGCGATGCAACCGATCCTACGCCTAATGCCTAATCTCCAGCAGCTCGAAGCTTGCTGGCAGTACTCGGGGAGCGAGCCATGCCGCCACCGGAAGTTGTTAGTACTCGATCGCATTACCAATCCCCTATCCCCTATTCCCTATTCCCTATTCCCTATCCCCTATTCCCTTCTACACATGATGTAAGACAATTACTGAGATTTCGGGACGACAGTTAAATCTGGCTTTGGGTGGCCCGGTAGTACCGACACCTGGACTGACATACAATTGCATCGCGCCCAGATGATATAGTCCATTAATGTATTTTTTCCCCCAGGGTGGTGTGACTCTCGGCGCAAACGGTAACACAATTTGCCCGCCGTGAGAGTGCCCCGAAAGTTGCAGTTCAAACTGATAGCTAGCCGCTGCAATATCGCCAAAGTCGGG
>NZ_JANMZA010000237.1:0-5565 GCF_031382685.1 Chamaesiphon sp. OTE_8_metabat_110
TGTGGCTGTATAGCTACTACTCAGAGAACGGATAAAATCTAAAAGGCTTAGTTGAATTGGTTCGGGTATTTTTTCCAGTTCCCGAACGATTGATTCGAGCGTTGAGCGCGATGCACTGAGCTTGCGTTGCCCATGAAGCTCTGCCGAAGGGTCGAAGTGTCCGCTTTGTGGGGTTGTGTTCATGATGCGATTACCTCTCGGCGCGGCTTTGCCGACGCAAAATTGAATGTAATTTAAGTTTAACATTTACTAACTTTTACACCCCAAAATATGCCTGAACTTCAGCTAGGAGTGGATCGATCGTTTGAGCTTGAATTTGGTGCGGTGGGTGCCAATCGACCCATTCAGCGCCAATATGTTCGGTGGAGGTAATCACGGTGGGGGCATCTACCCAACCCAAGAAAATAATTAAAGTCTTTTCCACAGCCTTATTATCATATCTGGCAGATTGGGGATAATAGACCGATCGATACTGAAAATCTGGCTCGATACGCACTGCACTAACTGGAATCCCGGTTTCTTCATTCATCTCTCTGAGGGCGCATTCTAGGTCGGTTTCGCCCGGTTCGATATGTCCTTTCGGGAGGTCATATCGATCCTCGTGTTTCATCAATAGGAACGATTTTTGCGGATTGGGACGAAATAGAATAAAGCCACAGGATTTAACTTGTTTCATAGATATGTGCGAGCTAGAGACGAGTCTCTTATTATAAATCTGGGTGAGTCGCCGATCGATCGCCTTCGGCAGCCGTCGCAGTTGGAGCATCGTGCTACAAAAAGCAGCCACCTTACGTTCTGTCACAGCCGATCGCCGATCGCACCAGTCACCAGCTAATCTAGGAATATAGAAACAGCCAACTGATGCCGTCTGGTACGGTTGGGGATTATAAAAATTGGATAAATCATCATGATGACAACTACTAGACTAGCCAACTACCCTTATCAAATTACCGATCGAGAGCGCGATAATCTCACTCAGACGATCGACTATAGTCAGATTAATGCTATTCCCGAAATTTGGGAAATAGTTGCCGCCAAATGTGGCGAAGTCGTTGCCTTAAATGCCCCCCATAGCAACCCAGCAGTTAGTTTTACTTATCGAGAGGTCGCCACTCAAGTCAAGCTATTTGCGACTGGCTTACAATGCTTAGGGATTCAACCGCATACGGGAGTGGCGTTATTTGCTGACAATAGCCCGCGTTGGTTGATTGCCGACCAAGGAATCATGTTAGCAGGGGCATTTAATGCCGTGAGAAGTTCGCAAGCGGACACCCAAGAATTATTGGCGATTTTAGATAATAGCCAAGCGAAAGTATTAGTAGTTGAAGATATCAAAACTTTAAAAAAACTCAGCGATAAGCTAGGCGATTTAGCGATTAGTTTAATTATTTTACTTTCTGACGAACAACCAGATTCAGACTACCCGATTAAACTGCTCAATTTTAGTCAGACGATCGATTTAGGTCGTACTGGCAATTTTATACCCGTTGTCCTCAACAAAACCGATTTAGCAACCCTCATTTATACATCAGGAACTTCCGGCAATCCTAAAGGGGTGATGCTCTCTCACGGGAATTTGCTACATCAAGTAAATACTTGCGGTACGGTGATTCCCGCTAAACCAGGCGATCGCGTATTGAGTATCTTACCTTCTTGGCATAGTTACGAGCGATCGTGTGAGTATTATTTGCTCTCTCAGGGATGTACGCAGACTTACACCAATATTCGCTATTTCAAGCAGGATTTGAAAGATGTGCGTCCAGAGTACCTGGTGGCAGTTCCGCGCCTGTTGGAGTCGGTTTATGAGGGCATTCAGAAGCAATTTCGGGAGCAGCCAGCCAACAAGCAAAAACTAGTCGATACGCTGTTGGCTGCTAGTAAAAAATATATCGAAGCGCGGCGGATCGTCCAGGGATTGAGTTTGGAATGCTTAAAGCCCAGTTTAAGTCAAAAGTTAAATGCGCGGCTTCAGATGTCGATCTTAGCGCCAGTTCACGCGATCGCCGACAAAATTGTCTACGCTAAAATTCGAGAAGCCACAGGTAGTAAGATTAAAAATATTATTATCGGCGGTGGTTCGCTAGCCAAACATCTAGATTTATTCTTTGAAATTGTGGGTGTCGATGTGCTGCTGGGCTACGGCTTGACGGAAACTGCCCCAATTACCAACGTCCGCCGTCCGTGGCAAAATCTCCGCCTGTCATCAGGAAAACCCCTACCCGGTACCGAAATTAAGATCGTCGATGTCGAAACTCGCCAGCCAGTCTCGATCGGTAGTAAAGGATTAGTATTAATTCGCGGGCCGCAAGTAATGCAGGGTTATTACCGCGATCCTGAAGCTACAGCCAAAGCGATCGATCCTGAAGGCTGGTTTAATAGTGGTGACTTGGGAATGCTCACGGCTAATAAGGATCTGACGATTACCGGACGTGCCAAAGATACGATCGTCCTCAGTAACGGTGAAAATATCGAACCCACCCCGATCGAAGATGCCTGTCTACGAAGCCAGTATATCAGTCAAATCGTCCTCGTCGGTCAAGACCAAAAATCCCTCGGCGCGATCGTTGTCCCCAATTTTGAAGCCTTACAACAATGGGCAACCAGCCAAAACTTACCCTTAGATTTCACCACGACTCCCACTGTAGATGCGAACATCCTCGCAGCTAGTCAAGTTCTCAGCCTCTTTCGAGAAGAACTCAATCGCGAAGTCAAAAACCGTCCGGGCTATCGTGTCGATGACAAAATTGTCGCCATCAAGCTCATCGCCGAGCCATTCACCATCGAAAATGGACTCCTAACTCAGACGCTGAAAATTCGTCGTCCAGTTGTGATGGAGCGGTATCACGGTATGATTGACGAGATGTTCGCTCGCTAAACAGGGAATAGGGTACGGGGCAGAGCCGCTAGCCACTAGACCGATAGCAACTAGTTACCAAAATTACCTAAATCATGGATCTACCAGACTCTCAATTAATGCTCAAGCGGGTCGTCAGTATCAAAGCTGTCGTGACGCAACGTTGGAAAGACGAAACCCAGCAACTATTACAAACACAAATTAGCGAACTGGACGGTCAACTTCAACAGTTAGAAATTCAGGGACAAAGAGCAGTCGCCGAAATTCAAAAACAAAACCTGCAACCGCCTGGGCCGCAGGTAGTTCAACAGATTGAAAGCATCCAGATGCAGGTTAATCAGCAGAAAAGCGAACTGCTAGAACAAAAAAACATGGCGCTGCAACAACTTCAACAAGTTCAATTTCTCGAACTCAAACAAGAAGTCAGTCAAGGTCAAGTTGAAGGCTACTTTGCTGTCAAACTCGGCGATAATTTGATTTCCAAAATGAACGTCGAAGTCCTGCTCCATGATGGGGTGGTGATGGAAATTCGGGGAAATATCTAGAGTAGTGGATAGTGGATAGTGGATAGTGGATAGTGGATAGTGGATAGTGAAAGACAGGTTAGGACGCAAGCGTCCTTCTAGCTCTATATTTTTCATCTACTACCTAGCACGATTCACGATCCACGATCCACGATTCACTATCCACAATCCACTAGGTAAGATAAGATAAGAAGTCGCAAGCTCAACCTAACTGTTCGATCGAGAAGATTCCCCATGGCAATACGCGAAGTTTTCATGCCTGCTCTAAGTTCCACGATGACTGAAGGCAAGATCGTCTCCTGGCAAAAGTCGCCAGGGGATAAAGTCGAAAAAGGTGAAATCGTTGTCGTGGTGGAATCCGACAAGGCAGACATGGATGTCGAAACCTTTTATAGTGGCTTTATTGCGGCGATCGTCGTCCAAGCAGGAGAGTCCGCTCCAGTCGGCTCGGCAATTGCTTTAGTCGCCGAAACCGAAGCCGAAATCGAAACTGCCAAACAGCAGGCTAATGGCAAATCTGCCGCCGCCGCTCCCGTAGCCGTCCCCGCCACCGCCACCGCCGTAGCTGCCAATGCTACAGCAGTAGCCACTCCAGCCGCCACTGCAACCCCAGCAACCAGCCTCAGAAGCGATCGACCTGTAGTATCGCCCCGCGCTAGGAAATTGGCTAAAGAATACGGTGTAGCTGTCGAAACCCTACATGGCACTGGCCCCAACGGTCGCATTACCGCCGATGATGTCGGCATGGCTGCTGGCAAAGCTCCCGCCCCTGTCGCTCAGAGCCAACCCGCAGCGCCAGTTGCTATCCCCGCAGTTGCGCACCCAGTTGCGCCGACTGTTACCGCTAGTGCTGGTGCGCGAGTCGTCCCCTTCAATACCCTCCAATCTGCCGTCAATCGCAACATGATAGCGAGTTTGGCGATCCCGACCTTCCGCGTCGGCTATACGATCGAAACCAATAACCTCGACAAGCTCTACAAACAAGTCAAATCCAAAGGCGTCACCATGACAGCACTGCTTGCCAAAGCAGTCGCGATGACCCTTGCCAAGCACCCTAACGTCAATGCTTGCTTCTCAGATGCTGGTGTCAATCACCCCGGCGCGATTAACATCGCCGTAGCAGTTGCCATGCCCGATGGTGGTTTGATTACCCCTGTCCTCCAACATGCCGACCAGCTCGATCTCTATTCCCTCTCCCGGATGTGGAAAGATTTAGTCGAGCGTGCCCGGATCAAGCAATTGCAGCCCCAGGAATACAGCTCTGGCACCTTTACCATCTCCAACCTCGGAATGCTGGGTGTCGATCGGTTTGACGCCATTCTACCCCCCGGTACGGGCGCAATTTTAGCCGTTGGGGCGTCCCAGCCGACAGTAGTTGCTAGCGAAGAGGGAACATTTGCGATTCGTCGTCAGATGCAGGTCAATATGACCGCCGATCACCGAATTATCTACGGTGCCGACGCTGCCAATTTCCTCAAGGATTTGGCGCTGTTACTGGAAACAAATGTTCAATCTTTGACGCTCTAATTGGGACGATTTCTAAGTAGTGTAATTAGCTCGAACGTAGATGGTGGGCAGTGGTCAGTGAGCGATAGCCGAACTGTGCCCACCCTACATTTCCGCTCCTATTGATGATGAGGCCTGATGTTGCTCACCGCTCTCCGAAGACTGCCGCCTAATGTGTGGCTGATTGGTGCCATCAGCTTGCTCAACGATACAGCTAGCGATCTGGTGTATCCCCTAATTCCCCTGTATTTATCTTCCGTTTTAATGGCTGGCCCGAAAGCTTTGGGGATAATTGAGGGGATTGCTGAAGCGACTAGCAGCATTTTAAAGTTGGGATCGGGAGTATTAGTCGATCGAACTAATCGCACCAAGCCCTGGATCGTCTGGGGCTATGGTTTAGCAGGTTTTAGTCGTCCGCTGATAGCGATTGCTAGTAGCTGGGTGGGCGTGCTGGGGATTCGGATGCTCGACAGAGTGGGTAAAGGCTTGCGGAGTTCGCCCCGCGACGCGCTGCTAGCGGCTAGCGTACCGCCAGAGCGTCGGGGTTTGGCTTTTGGCTTGCATCGATCGATGGATAATGCTGGTGCGGTGTTAGGGCCGATTTTAGCTGCTGTCTTGCTAGGTTATGGATTCAAAGTTCGAGATTTATTTGTGATTTCCATTATTCCAGCCGTCTTGTGT
>NZ_JANMZA010000250.1:0-2768 GCF_031382685.1 Chamaesiphon sp. OTE_8_metabat_110
CAACAACCCGATCGTCAAATTCTGATTGTCGGCTCGAATGCTGGTACTCTTGATACACTTTACAGCCTCAATGATTCACCAACCCTGACTGGTTTAGTTGAGAAATTCATCATTCTCTCGCCGAATGCGGCTTTCCCACATCGCATCAGTCGCGAAGTGCCCAGTATCGACTATACGCCAGCCGCCTTAGTCGCCCTCCTAGACACCACCCCCGTTACTGCCAAACAAATCTTTGAAGCGGTGCGGCTAGATGTCGCCGCTGCTAGTGCCCAACAGATTAATATCTCGGATATTCACGGTCAGATCTCCAAAGTGACCATGCAGGCCTTAAATCTACTCGATGCAGGCGAACAACAGCAATTCGTGTCGATTTATGCCGTCGAGATCGGCAAGTTGCAACGACGCGCGGGCGGCGAATATTTAGATGTCGTAGATACGCTTGTTGCCCAAGATAAGTTAACTTTTGTCAAAGGTAAGTTTGTCAAAGCTCTGCCGCTCGCTGCTGGCGGTATAGGCTGTGAATACATCGATAGTGACGATCGCGAGTCCAAAACTTTAGCTACACCACTAGGCGTAATTATCAATTGTGCTGGCTTCCAAGATGTTACCAAATCCTCCTCCATCCTGATCCAAAATCTGCTGCGACGGGGGATTTGTGCGCCTAATGATTCTAATCGAGGATTTGTCATCGACAAAAACTTTGAAGCTAGCAAAAACTGCTATGTGATGGGGCCGTTAGTTGCAGGTAATATCGATGGTAGCTTTAGAATCTGGCACGCTGAGAGTTGTCAGCGGATCGTCGGCTTGTCGCAGCATTTAGCGACGGTACTATGTCTAATTTAAGACTGGGAAAAAAGTAAGTTGCTACCAATGCGATCGAAATCTAAGTTAGACTCGATCGCATTGTCTGTAGATGCGATCGATGTCTTCTGGTAGTGAAATTATCGTCATCGGTGGTGGTGTAATCGGTTTAGCCACTGCCATAGAATTGCGCCTGCTCGGTGCCCAAGTCACGATTTTGAGCAAAGACTTCAAAGCTGCCGCAGGTCATGCCGCAGCGGGCATGTTAGCACCGCAGGCAGAACAAATTGCCCCCGGTACAATGCACGATTTGTGTCTGGATAGTCGCGAGTTATACCCGGAATGGGTGCGAAAAATTGAGGCAATTTCGGGAGTAGATGTGGGTTATTGGCAGTGTGGCATTCTCGCCCCCCGTTATCTGAGCGCATCGGGACAAGACTGGCTGGATACTGACTCGATTCATCAGCAGCAGTCGGGCTTGAGTGAGTCGGTAGTCGGTGGTTATTGGTATCCAGCCGACGGACAAGTAGACAATCGCGCCTTAATTCGATCGCTCTCTAGTGCCAGTCAAGCTCTGGGGATAAACTTGAGAGATAGCGTGGAAGTGACCGCCATCCATCGCAACCAGGGACGAGTGACGCACCTAGAGACAAGTCAAGGCGATCTCACTGCCCAGCATTATATCCTCGCCACAGGTGCCTGGTCGCAACAACTATTACCCATCCCCCTCATCCCGCGCAAAGGGCAAATGTTGTCGGTATTAGTGCCCAACGAGCAACGAGATAATTTACCGCTCCAGCAAGTATTATTCGGCGAAGAAATCTACATCGTGCCGCGTCGTGATGGCAAAATTATTATCGGTGCCACTAGCGAAGATGTCGGCTTTGCGCCATCGAATACGCTCAAAGGCGTCAAACAATTGATGACAAATGCGATGCGGTTATTTCCAACCCTGCAACAGTACCCACTCCTCGAAACTTGGTGGGGTTTTCGTCCAGCGACACCAGATGAATTACCAATCTTAGGCACCAGTACCGAGGCTAATCTCACCCTAGCTACCGGACACTATCGCAATGGGATTTTATTAGCGCCGATTACGGCTAAGTTAATCGCCGATCTAGTCTGGCATCAGCAAGCCGATAATTTACTAGCCGCCTTTAGCTGGCAACGGTTTGACCCCGGTTGATTTTTAAAAACCAAGTTAGATACCAACTAATGTAGCTTGTCCTCTTGGTGCGATATCTAACATTTCTAAAACTTTTGGCACTAAAGGCTTTAAATCTGCCAATCGATTAGACTGTGCTTGTAAAACAATTAGTGACAAATCGAACTGCGACAAGTTGTGTTGAAACGACAAGTTGCGATCCGCTGTCACAAAAATGTCAAAGTCTGCTTCGGCAAGTACCAACAATTCGCGATCCTTAATTCCCGCCCAACCCATCTGCGGTACTGTGTTAATGTCGTAGCCAACAAACTCTTTGGCTAGACGACGATCTACACACTCATCTAACAGGATTTTCATAGCTATGCCGCTATGTTAACAAGTTGTTTTCTGGCTGCTTCTAGTAAACCAATAACCTGTTCTCTAGTCACGGTTGGGAATCCATCTAAAAAATCATCGATCGATTCTCCCGCTTTGAGATAATCGAACAGCGTCTGAACGGGAACTCTAGTATCTGAGAAAACTGGAGTACCGCCCATAATATCGGGCGATGTACTGACAATCGATATTCGATCGGGCATAACTAAATTAATCGTTAACTTCTACATTCTTACTAGTTTATCAACTTCTGCTACCGTGACGATCGAGAACCAGCCTTCGATAAAGGGAGCATCCCACTTTTTATTCGATCGGGACAAGTAAACCTTTTGTACTAGTGGAAGGATTAAGGAATTTACCTCTAGATCGAGCAGATCGAGCATAATGCTGAGATAATTAAAGCGAGTAAATTCAAGGTAATGTGATG
>NZ_JANMZA010000253.1:0-4941 GCF_031382685.1 Chamaesiphon sp. OTE_8_metabat_110
CATCACATTACCTTGAATTTACTCGCTTTAATTATCTCAGCATTATGCTCGATCTGCTCGATCTAGAGGTAAATTCCTTAATCCTTCCACTAGTACAAAAGGTTTACTTGTCCCGATCGAATAAAAAGTGGGATGCTCCCCCTTCCATATAGCCTTGAGCCTCGATCGAACAGTGTTCGCCGATGAAAAAGAGATTGCCTACTCTTTCGCCCTCTACACCAGCAAATTTCGTCCATTGTCCGACTAAATAACAGGAGTAAGAACCTCGTGAATAGGGGCGATCGATCCAATTACTAACAATCGATCGATCTAAAGATAAATTCTTGACGCCTGGGTAAATTAGATCTAATTGATTTGTTACTTTGCTCGCAACTTCCGCAGGCTTCGATCTACATATCCTTAAGCCTAAAGTACCACCGCTAAAACTAGTAATCATGCCTGTTTTGGTATCTGTATATCTGCTTGATTCCCAAGTTTCGCAAGTATCTAAATCGCTGAAAGATTCACCATTAGACTTATACTTATTACGCCATAGTTTATCACTATAGCTGGTAATTAATTTAGCATTCGTACCATAGCCAATTTCTGTAATAGCCGCTTGTTTTATCGCAGGTAATTTAACACCTAAGTCGAGGCGTCTGAGGACGCTAAATGGTAATGCTAGAATGACTCGATCGAATATATATTCTTTACTTACACCTCTTTGCCTGAGACTAACTCGATAGCGATCGTCTCTACTGCGGATTGATTCTAGCTGAGTATTAGTTTCGATGCGATCGCGAAACTTGGCGGCTAATCGATCGACTATTTGTTGATTGCCACCCTGAATTTGGTATCTTTGGTCGCTCGTACCAAATATTTCAATTTTATCTGGCTCTTTGCCAATTAATAGTAGCAAATTAATTGCTGATTGACGACTGACTTCTAATCCATATTCATTAGTGTAGGCGACTTCGATAAATCGTCTTAAAATTGGGTCTGGACAGTAGAGATCGAGATATTTAGTAATTGAAGTACGATCGAGTTCGATGGCGCGAGGATTTTTTGATTTGTAGTTGACTTCACCAATTGCTTTGACATCTCGATCGATCTGCTTAACAAAGGGTATAAATGCCGCAATTAATTCTCGTTCGTTAACTAATCGGTTTTTAAAAAACCAGATATTCTGAGTTAACCCGCGATCTATGGCAAATAAATCGACTTCAGCCAAACCTAGATCCCGAGCTAAATTACGGATATTTTTATGTCCAGAATCGATAAACTCACCGCCTAGTTCGACAGTAGCTGCGGTACCAATTGCATTGGTTTGACTGAGCATCCTCCCCCCCACGCGCTTACTGGCTTCGATAATTCGGACTGGGATGCCGGATCTATGTAAATAATAAGCTGCCGTCAATCCGGCAATGCCTGCGCCCACAATTAATACTGGTGCTGCTACCCTCGCGTCAACTTTTCGATCCAATGCTAGGGCTGAGAGCGCACCAGTCGCTGCGAGCGATCCTTGCAACAAACGACGACGACTAATCCGCAGTTCCCATATTTCTAGTGCTGTTGCTGATGTCAGATTTCGCTGCTGGGCAAATCTGGCGATCTGATAAACACGTCGCAAACCCTGAACCAGAGAAGTTTTAGCCATAAAGTTGTGATTTTACAAGTATGTCTCGATCGATAACATATTTATGTGGTATTTTCTCCGATCCAGGGATTTAAAATATGCGCTATCCGGATTAAAAACGTGCATTTATCGCAATTAACCTCATAAACTGTAACAAAAACTACCAATTGAGATCCAACATTCCCGTAATTTGAACATACTGAAATCTATTACCAGTTGACACAACTGTTTAATCGATCTTTTCAGTTGTTTTCTTTGGGGCTATAGCCTGATGCTAAAGGGATTACTTTCGTTCAAAAATGAGTATCGAACCTTGCACTTGACCTGGTTTGCCTTCTTTCTCACCTTCGTTTGCTGGTTCAACTTTGCCCCCTTTGCGTCCATCATTGGTAAAGAATTAAGTCTAGATGAGTCGCAGATCAAAACACTCTTAATTTGTAACTTAGCAATTACGATTCCCGCACGGATTATTATCGGTGCTTTACTCGACAAGTATGGCCCTCGCATCACCTACTCGCTGCTATTAATGTTTGCGGTAATTCCCTGTATCGCCACGGCTTTAGCCCAAGACTTCAATCAAATGGTGATTGCCCGCCTGCTGATGGGCATCGTCGGTTCTGGCTTTGTGTTGGGGATTCGGATGGTGTCGGAATGGTTTCCACCCAAAGATATCGGCATGGCGCAGGGTATCTACGGCGGCTGGGGTAACTTTGGAGCTTTCGGTGCTGAGTTTGCACTGCCATTAATTGCTGGTGGCACTGCCTTTTTAGCTGGTGGGAATGCCAACTGGCGACTGACAATGGTACTTACTGGCGTAGTTGCGGCTATTTACGGTGTTGTCTACTTCAATAGTGTCACCGATACACCGCCTGGTAAAGAATACCAGCGTCCTAAAAAATACGGCGCGATGGAAGTTACCAGTGCTAAAGATTTCTATGGATTGCTGATTATGAACTTCGGGCTAATTTTTGCCCTCGGTTTACTAGCATGGCGGTTAGCTCAGCAGAAATTGCACTTCTTGAATGCCGGACAAATGTATTTTATTTGGTTCTTGCTGGCTGCTCTATATGCGTACCAGAGTTATCAAGCTTGGTTAGTCAATCGCGATGTCGTATTGGGGCGCAAGAAATTTGCACCATCCGAGCGGTATGAATTTAGTCAAGTTGCTTTATTGCAATTTACTTATATTACCAACTTCGGTTCCGAACTTGCTGCGGTGTCGATGTTGCCTGTCTTCTTTGAGAAGACATTCGGACTCCAACACGCAGCGGCGGCGATGATTGCCGCTAGTTATCCCTTCTTGAACCTCTTTTCTCGCCCCAGTGGTGGTTTTATCTCTGATAAATTTGGTTCGCGGAAATGGACGATGACAACTGTCACAGCATTGATTGGAGTTGCTTATCTCTTAGCACATCAAATCGATAAAACCTGGGCATTGCCTCTCGCTGTGGGCGTCACCATGTTCTCGGCACTATTCGCCCAAGCTGGTTGTGGTGGTACATTTGCGATCGTACCGCTGATTAAGAAAGAAATTACCGGACAAGTAGCAGGAAATGTCGGCGCATACGGTAACTTTGGCGGCGTCGTGTATTTGACTATTTTCAGCTTGACTGACGCACCGACATTATTTGCGTCAATGGGTATCGGTGCCTTGGTTTGCGCCTTCATGTGTGCGTTCTTCCTCAAAGAACCGCAAAATTCGTTTGGCTTAGATGCTGCTGGGATGGAAGCTCAAGCTGTACCGATAAGTAGTCCAAGTGGCTTTGGAATGCGGGATTAGGATAGGTGTTAGGTTTAGGTGTTAGAGAAGTGGATGTTTGACAAAGTGGGACATCGTACCTCAGATTCGCATTCTGCGAGGCTACGCCAACAATAACGCCAATAATCTATCCTCAGAGTAGACTCGGTATGCAAGATTAGCATCGAAATTTTTAGAAATGGGATAGATATTAGATGTCTATCCCATTTTTGTGTCGCGATCTAGTGACATCATATTCTGAGTGTCTGTTCTGTGCTCATGAATACATCCGCTCGTCCTGCCAATCAAAATCTATTTCTCGCGACAATGGCGTTTGCAGTAGCATTTGCCAACTGGGGCATCATCTCCGGCTTAGCACCTCTATTAAAGAAAGAATTGGGGCTATCCGTTACCCAAGCGAGTGTCATGATTGCCATTCCCGTCTTATTAGGATCTCTAGGGCGCATCCCCTTGGGATTACTAACCGATCGATATGGCGGACGGATTGTATTTAGTATCTTATTAGCATTCACGATCTTGCCAGCTACGGCGTTATTTCTCAATCATTCCTATCCCAGTCTGTTATTCTGGGGCCTCTGGATGGGGCTAGCAGGTACCTCTTTTGCTGTGGGGGTCGCTTTTGTCTCTGGGTGGTTTCCACCGAGTCAGCAGGGCACTACGCTGGGAATCTATGGTGCAGGGAATATCGGTCAATCGGTGGCGGTATTTGGGGGGCCAGTTTTAGCAGGTCAAATCGGCATTCCGGCGACGTTTTTGGTGTTTAGTGCGGCGGCGGTAGTCTGGGGCGGGATCTTTGCGCTGAGTGCTAATAATGCCAAGCCGCCGAGCAAGTCGAAATCTTTAGCAGAAAATATTGCTGTCTTAAAGACTGAGAAATTGGCTTGGGTGTTGAGTGTCTTTTACGCGCTCACCTTTGGTGGCTTCGTCGCATTAAGTATTTATTTGCCTACTTTATACAAAGAAGTTTTTGCGCTCACTCCGCCGGATGCTGGTGCGAGAACGGCCATATTTGTCTTAGTTGCAACTCTATCGCGCCCCGTGGGTGGCTGGCTGAGCGATCGCATCGGCGGTCAAAAGCTGCTACTCTACATATTTCTAGGGATTGCCCTAATTAGTTGGTTGATGGCTACTAATTCGATTTGGCTATTTACTCTTGGCTCCCTCGGCTGTGCGATCTTATTTGGCTTGGGAAATGGTGGCGTGTTCAAACTCGTACCTCAATCTTTCCCCCAACAGACGGGGAGTGTCACCGGATTAGTCGGTGCGGCTGGCGGATTGGGTGGCTTTTTCCCACCGATTGTGTTGGGCATTTGTCGGGACATGACCGGGAGTTATACAATCGGTTTTGGCTTGCTGATTGTCTTCGCGCTCACTTGTACAGGTATCCTCAGTCAGACATTCTTGAGAGCGACTGCCAAAGAATCTCAGTCATAAGTCACTACTTGCCACGATCGAATCCTAGCCACAAATTTTTAGTAGTCTCAAATACAGAATATTTTCGACAGAATCGTTACCTTGCAGATCCAGCATTAAGCTGGCTCGATCGATACACTTCTTAACCTTATAA
>NZ_JANMZA010000256.1:0-8546 GCF_031382685.1 Chamaesiphon sp. OTE_8_metabat_110
TGTCCGAAACCAGTCGGGCTGAGAACATACCCTTGCACCTGAGTCTGGGTAATGCCAGCGGAGGGAAGCTGTTTATGATAGGAAATTGAATATGCGTGCTGAATGGATTGCCAAACGTAGCGGACAAGCCAATGTCTCCCAGATGCACTATGCGCGTCAGGGCGTCGAAACCGAAGAAATGCACCATGTCGCCAAGCGCGAGCGTCTTCCTGTAGATTTGATTCGATCGGAAGTCGCGCGCGGACGGATGATTATCCCTGCAAATACCAATCATCCCAATCTCGAACCAATGGCGATCGGGATTGCATCTAGCTGTAAAGTGAATGCCAATATCGGTGCATCACCCAGTTTTTCTAACATGCAGGATGAGGTTGACAAACTGATTCTCGCTGTCAAATACGGTGCGGATACCGTGATGGATCTCTCCACTGGTGGCGGTAATTTAGATGAGATTCGGATCGAAATCATCAAAAATTCACCCGTTCCCATCGGAACTGTACCGATTTACCAAGCCTTAGAAAGCGTCCACGGGAATGTCGAAAATCTCACCCCCAATGATTTTCTACACATCATCGAAAAACATGCCCAGCAAGGGGTTGACTATCAAACTATCCATGCGGGTATTTTAATCGAACATCTTCCCCTAGTTCGCAATCGCCTGACGGGAATTGTCTCGCGTGGCGGTGGGATTTTAGCACGCTGGATGCTGCATCATCACAAGCAAAACCCCCTCTATACCCACTTCGATGACATTATCGAAATCTTCAAAAAATGCGATGTGTCCTTCAGCTTGGGTGACTCCTTGCGTCCTGGTTGTACCCACGATGCCTCCGACGAAGCCCAGCTCGCCGAACTCAAAACCCTGGGAAATCTCACCCGTCGCGCTTGGGAACATGACATCCAAGTGATGGTAGAAGGCCCCGGGCACGTCCCGATGGATCAAATCGAGTTCAACGTCAAAAAACAGATGGAAGAGTGCTCTGAGGCTCCTTTCTACGTGTTAGGGCCACTAGTTACCGACATTGCACCTGGTTACGACCATATCACTTCCGCGATCGGTGCGGCAATGGCTGGCTGGTACGGTACCGCGATGCTGTGTTACGTCACGCCCAAAGAACACCTCGGCTTACCGAATGCTGAAGATGTCCGCAATGGTCTGATCGCCTACAAAATTGCCGCTCACGCCGCCGATATCGCCCGCAAACGTCCGGGAGCACGCGATCGCGATGATGAGCTGTCCAAGGCACGTTACAACTTCGACTGGAATCGTCAGTTTGAACTCTCCCTCGACCCCGAACGGGCGAAGGAATATCACGACGAAACTCTCCCCGCAGATATCTACAAAACTGCCGAGTTCTGTTCGATGTGTGGCCCTAAATTCTGTCCGATGCAAACAAAAGTCGATGCGGAAGCATTGACTGAGTTAGAGAAGTTCTTAGCTAAAGAGAAAGAGCCTTCGAGTATCGGTTAATTTAAGGTAATGCCAGATCCCCGACTTCTTCAAGAAGTCGGGGATCTTTGTTTGCCGACACACTCTATCTATGGTAAACCGTCAAGGCAGGTAGCACTAGCGGCGATTAAAATCGCCGCACATGAAGCGCAGTCCACCTATATGGACTGAGATCTAGAGTTTTTTAACCAATGTGCGATCGAAAACCCCCCTAACGAGAATACGATCGGGGGGATTAATTAAAATTTAGTAAATAGCAATCGAATTTAACTATTTGGCTTCACATCTGGCAGCAAACACTTATCCGAATCACAACCCGCAGGGCCAGATTCTTCCGACTTGTTACCCAAGTCATAACGACTCAATGCGGTATGAAATTCGGCTGTTTGGCGTCGCTCTAGGACTCCGACCATCATCGTATCGAAAGTTGCTTTGTCGATCGGTTCAAAGGGCAAACGTGGGAAGGTTTGGTGGTCGTCAAACCGCGCGAGTAACGCCGCCGAGATATAACCCTCATCATCCCGAATCGCCTCGAAAATCCGTTTACCCAGCTCATCTACTTCATGTTCGCGCAATTCGATCGTCGCACTGGTATTGTGCCGCACGTAATGCTGCTGAACGCCCATGTAGAAGTCCATCTGTGCCAGCGCACTAAATTGAGCGATTTCGATCGAGTCTGCACCAGGCAGATCCGCCCAAGACACCGCCACTGGAATCTCGATCAACCATTCCGTACAGCGCGGATCGAAGGCGTCATCTAGCAGATTGCCATTTTCATCTTTGTCAGACTGGGACGGAATCACGCTATACCCATAATCGATACAGGCGAGGGCTACAGGGTCATCCTTGCGGAAAGTGATCCGGCGGATGAAACGTTGCGCTTTGGGCGCGTGCCAGCCCGGAGAGGCACCAGTGAGCAGGGATTTGGTACCCGATGGTTGGACTGTGGTACAGCGATTGGGACGTTTGATCCCATGTCGATCGCAATATTCCCACACTGTCTGCTCGACGATTTCGCGCCAAGTGTTCAGATATTCATGTTCTTTTTGCTTGTAAGCAATCCCCGCCGCAGTTGCTGGACGACCTGCCGTCCACCACTGGAGCCATTCGGAGCCAAAGGCATGAACGAAGAAGTCAAATAAACCCGTAAACGACACGCCGACGATCGGATCTAGTTCCCGACTGTATTGATAGCGTGGTTCTTGGAATTTATGGTTGAGTAATGCAGCAACGCTCAAGGCACTAGCCGTAAAAGCGTCTTGCTGTTCTTGGTGGTTATTTGGATCGAGCTGGTTCAAATGTACTTCCCCCAAATTGCAGTGGAAGTTGGTACCGAGAATCTCCAATTTTGTTATCCTAAAGGCTTTTTATCCTCTAGTTCTACAGATTCTAAATTCTCTGTAGTTCGGCGTACATTTTCACTTAATTTAAGTTGTTAAGTGCCCCGCACTCTTGGAGGTTTATATTCTGGCACCCACCAGTTTCATCCTCTACGCTCTACGGTGTTAGAGATTTTTTAATATCTCTAGTTACCTCGGTATTAGCAGGTTAATTAATATCTAAATATTGACAACCATTTCACAGCTTTCACCGATTTTGCAGGGTTTTTAAAGTGAGGCAAATTTATCTACCACACGGATTTAATCCGAACCTAGACATTCGATGTTCTAGTTCTAGTTCTATGTCTAGATCGACAATATTCTTTGTTTCATTACTTATAGTAAATGTCATTAATTTTGCTATATCAGATACTTGACTAACTGCACTAGACAGCTAATCAAGTATCCTAGCACAATTCAAATCATCACAGAGTATTATATCTACTCATCTTCACAACGACCCATTGCATAGTTGGTGAGTACTAGCTCACGATCGTTGCCAAGCTGTGTACTATATTACATTTGTTCCTTAGCCTGATTCTTATATGCAGCTAACAACTCCCTTAAATATCCTTTTGCTAGCTCTTGTGACTGCCCATAAAGATCGATAAAGTGTTGTTTCTTGTCTGGTGTATCCAATAGATCGGCATTCGAGCGAGCGACGGCTTCACCAGCCCACTGAATCGCACCTTCACCCGAATGATATTGCTTCTGAACGGCAGCAACACACTCCTCTAAAGTGGGTTTGTGATGGAAAACACGGGTATGATTGCTCATCCGCAAAGCATCGCGTTCTGGATCGATTCTCCAGTTACCATGTTCGTCTTGTTGCCAGAGATTATCTTTGGCAGTTGCACCAAGGGTATCGCTAGCATTAAATTGGCGCATTCCGGCACTATTTGAAACTAGAATTCCTTCACAGACAAATTCATGAATGCTGGCTACTTCAATATCATAAGTATGCGATGTGCGAACATCCATTTCGACTGAATCGACTTTAACAGGAATCAGATCTGTCGCTTCAGGAATAAACTTCTTGAGCGTTGGCACAATCATTTGCTCTTGTTGATTGCTCCAACCATATCGATAAGTATTTACCAAAGGTCTGACCATGTTTCTGGGAAATCCGTGGTCTTTAAAAGAGTGAGGACGTTCTTTACTCCGATCGGCAAATACTATAGAATGTTGGTTGAATATCGATGCTGTATCGTCGAACGCTCGTCCGCCAACAGTTACTAGTTCACCTTCCCACTTGCCAGTTCGTTTCCGAATGGATGCACATAGGCGAGTTGTGATGCCTAATGAAGCATAAATAGTCTGAACTTGGCGTAAGAAATCCGCATGAACTGATGCGACTAATACGCCCTGACTAAAGCAACCATCAGCATCAGCTAATCCAGCAAGATAAGCTTCCCGAATATCTTTTGTACCTAGTAATATACAGTCAGGAACTGAAATGCTTTCAAAAGGTTGTTTAAATTTAGATAGATATTGGTTTAAAACGCTGGAATTAAATTGCAGCTCAAAAGCTTTCGCTTTGCACTGTAATGGTGTTGTAAGTGTGTGAGTATCTAAACCAAATAACTTACCGACACTAATTAACTTTTCGAGAATTTGCTGTTGATGTTCGGCAACTCGAAATCTGACTCGCCAACCATCGCTAGCAACCGAACCATCTCCATGTAAATACCCAATAAAGTAGGCAACATCAGGAGTGAGTGCAGGGACAGTAATTCGTTTGGAATGGGGAGCTAGTTCACCTTTGAATTCTGGTAATTCTGTTGGCGTACCAGGAATAGATTGGGGCACGAATACCAATCTGTCGTTTGGTTGGAGATCTTTGGCTTTCACCATCCGATAATTGCCATAGATGTCCGTGAGGACGGCAACTTTATGATCTGCCGTACATTCAAAGTAACTATCTTGAGTCTTAATTCGACACAATGATTGTTCGCCTTGGTCGAAGAAGTTTGTGACTGGGTAGAATCCTTTGCTAGTTAAAACTCGATCGCCAATTCTGATTTTTTCAATTGGGACTAATCCCGATTCAGCATGTACTAAAGCACCAGCAGGTAAGCAGCGGCGGATGTTTCCAGCGACAATAGTGACCGCAGCTTCATCGATTAACAGACAGCATTCAACCGAGTTTAATTGTCTACCAACCGCCTTGTTTAGTATCCCTGCGCACCGACCGTAAAGTTCTGGCAGTCTTACGGGATTTGCCATACCACCAAAGCCTTTGAGCTGTTCGCCAGCGGGACGGACATTGCTCAGGTCGATCGAGACGTTCACCTCACCATCAAAGCGATTGTCGCTCGATAATTCTAGTAAGATTTTATAAGAATTAACCCAGCCTTGGCGACTATCGCCGACGCGAATTGTTGCTTTGTTTTCAGCAATTTCAACGGTACTTAATTCCTGACGATTCGCGATCGGGACGCCACCGATTTCATTAGCAATTGCGATATTGAGTTTATTTTTAACAACGGGTAATTTACCAATTAGATCTGGTTCTAAGATTGCCCCCGTTCCGCAACCCATCATCGCTAAATCCATCATCAGGGCAAAGGCTGCCCAGTCACAGACATTTGTACTCGTACAATTGTAGGCACCAGAAAAATTCTGGGGTTGCTCCAACCATTCGCTACCGCCAACCCACAACCACCGTCCCGAAGGCATTGCCTTTACCTGACGCTGCATTCGATCGATAATATCGGCTTCTGCGTCGGTTAGTTTACCTAACTTGACTAAGCCTTTGAGGGTGCGGGTGCAGACTTCTTGCCATGTCTCGCGTCCGGTAGCAGTGAAGCGACTGTAGGTTCTAAAGAAGACAGGATTTGCCGTGGGTGCTGTAGCGGGGAAATCGAGTTGTTGTTGAGCTGGGGCTGAAATCTCCGCGCTCGAACCAGATCCGGAACGAACTCGGTCAAGTTCTCTAACCATGAGTGAGCTATGTTAATTTCTGAACAGAATTAGTAATATAAGGCATCGACACAAGATAAATCAATCTTGTCAAAACCTAAGATATACGCTACTTCTAGCGATCGCATCGCTCTCTAATGGCGGAACTACGAGTTAAATAAGTTTGCAAACTTTTTTACTACTCATTTGCTACATTTACACTTGAATGTGTACCGATAAGATTGAAACCCCCATTGTGAACGATAGTCTACCACCGTGGCGATCGCCGATCGCCCGCGCCCTCCATCGCAACCGCAGCTCACCCCAAGCACGTTATTTTCAACTGGCAACAGTAGATCGGGATTTGCATCCTCACAATCGCACGCTGGTGTTTAGAGGCTGGTTAGAACCGGGCAGTCAACTGCAATCTGTGACGGATCTGCGATCGTCGAAAGCTCTAGATTTATTAGCAGGTGCATCTCCTTTGGCAGCAGTCTGTTGGTATTTCCCCACCACCCGCGAGCAGTTTCGATTGAGTGGGACGCTGCAACTAGTTACAGCAAAATGTGCAGATACTAGCAACCATAAGGCTCGTCAGCAAGCCTGGATGCAGATGTCTGACTCTGGACGCATTCAGTTCGATTGGGGCACTCCTGGAGCAGATCGGAGTACAGATCCCGAAGCCTTCAATCCACCCCAACCAGATCCGTACCAGCCATCAGCGAATTTCTGTCTATTACTGCTTGAAGTTACAAAAGTCGTGCATCTAGAATTACGCGGCGATCCGCAGAATTGCTACTCATACGAGCGAATTAGTGGTGAATGGCAGATGCGATCGATTAACCCCTAACCGACCAGGATTTTAGGATTAACAGGATTAGGTTGTCAGTACTATCTACTCGTCCAAACTATTACCAATTACCGATTCATCCACCCCCTATTCCCTATCCCCTATCCCCTATCCCCTATCCCCTATTAAGCTACAATAATGTCAGCTTATCGGCTGTTGAGTCAGTAGGCAGAGAGAACATCGGAACTCAATCCCGTACAATAATTATCTGTAAATCGATCGCTTGGTAGCGATTTTTAATTTGTTTAATTATCAATAATTTACTTATTCTTTTTGCGTCAATTTAGGTTAATAATTCATGGTTGCCTCAGAACAGATCGACCGGATAGTCGAAAACAAACATCAAAACCCATTTGAAATTTTAGGCCCTCACCAAGTTAAGGAAAATGGAAAAACTGTTTGGGTGGTACGCAGTTATATCCCCAATGCTGAGTCCGTCTCGGTGATGATTCCCGAAGCGCGGCAGGAGCATCTGATGCAGTCAGAGCATCATCCGCACTTCTTTAGCTGCACGATCGATTTACCCGAATTGAGCAACTACCAACTCAAAATTACTGAAGGGGGACACGAACGGGTCATCTACGATCCTTATGCTTTTACCTCGCCGTTGTTGAGTGACTTTGATATTCACTTATTTTCAGAAGGAAATCACCATCGAATTTATGAAAAACTCGGTGCGCACCCGATCGAGATCGAAGGGATTAAGGGCGTCTATTTTGCAGTTTGGGCACCGAATGCCCGCAACGTTTCGGTAATCGGTGATTTCAATTACTGGGATGGGCGCAAGCACCAAATGGCAAGGCGGGAGAATGGGATTTGGGAATTATTCATTCCCGAACTCAAAGTCGGCACATCTTATAAATATGAGATCAAAAATCAAGACGGTCATCCCTATGAGAAGACCGACCCTTACGGATTTTCGCAAGAACCTCGCCCCAAAACTGCCTCGATTGTTGTCGATCTGAGCGTCCACCAGTGGCAAGATGAAGAGTGGGTCGAAAAGCGTCGCCAGAGCGATCTTTTGCGTCAACCGATCTCGGTGTATGAGTGCCATCTAGGTTCCTGGTTACACGCTGCTGCTGGCGAACCAGCTCAGTTACCTGACGGTACGACTTCACCAGCCGTGATTGTTTCTGACTACAATCCAGGGGCGCGGTTTTTGACATATCGGGAACTAGCCGATAAACTCATTCCCTACGTTCAGAATTTAGGATTTACTCATATCGAACTGTTGCCCATTTCCGAGCATCCCTTCGATGGTTCGTGGGGTTATCAGGTGACGGGTTATTATGCGCCGACATCGCGACACGGTTCGCCGGAAGATTTCATGTATTTTGTCGATCGCTGTCACCAAGCTAATATTGGGGTATTGGTCGATTGGGTACCCGGACATTTCCCCAAAGATGGGCACGGTTTGCCCTTCTTTGATGGTACTCACTTGTACGAACATGCCGACCCCCGCATCGGCGAGCATAAAGAGTGGGGGACGCTGATCTTTAACTACGGACGGAATGAGGTCAGAAATTTCCTCTACGCCAACGCGTTATTTTGGTTTGATAAGTACCATATCGATGGGATTCGCGTCGATGCAGTCAGTTCGATGCTGTATCTCGACTATTGTCGGGAGCCAGGAGAATGGGTAACTAACCAGTACGGCGGACGGGAAAATATCGAAGCTGCTGACTTCTTGCGCCAAACCAATCATCTCATCTTTAGTTACTTCCCTGGTGCCTTATCGATCGCCGAAGAATCCACATCATGGCCGATGGTGTCCGCGCCTACTTATCTGGGCGGCTTGGGTTTTAACCTCAAGTGGAACATGGGTTGGATGCACGACATGCTCGATTATTTTGAGATGGATCCTTGGTTCCGCCAGTTTCACCAAAATAATATTACCTTCAGCATGTGGTACAACCACAGCGAGAACTTCATGCTCGCCCTCTCTCACGATGAGGTCGTTCATGGC
>NZ_JANMZA010000257.1:0-2343 GCF_031382685.1 Chamaesiphon sp. OTE_8_metabat_110
TAAATCTGTCTCGGTGAACATCTCTGACATATAACAGCGTTTATCAGCACCGATACCGTGTTCGCCGGAAATACTCCCGCCGACTTTGACACAGAGCTTGAGAATTTCACCACCCAAGGTTTCTACTTGTTCTAATGCGCCTTCAACGGCATTGTTATACAAAATTAATGGGTGTAAATTACCATCGCCAGCATGGAAAACGTTGGCGACAAAATAGCCATATTTGGTGCCGAGTTTTTCAATTTCTTGGAGAACGTAGGATAGTTGCGTGCGGGGAATGACTCCATCTTGCACGTAATAATCGGGACTGATTTTGCCCATCGCGGCAAAGGCGGCTTTACGCCCTTTCCAGAGTCTTAAACGTTCTGCTGGCTCGGTGGCGATCGTAATGTCTCGCGCCCCATTCTCACGGCAAATTTCGGCAATGCGGGCTTGATTTGTGGCTACTTCTACTGCCGAGCCATCGATTTCGACGAGGAGGATGGCAGCGGCATCGCGGGGATAGCATTTGGTGGCGACGACATCTTCGACAGCGTTGATGCTGAAGTTGTCCATCATCTCGATGCCAGCCGGGATAATCCCCGCACTGATGATACCTGAGACGGCGCTGCCTGCGGCTTCAACGCTAGCAAAGTCGGCGAGGAGGACGCAGATGGATTCGGGCGTTTTGAGGATTTTGAGGGTGATTTCGGTGGCAATGCCGAGGGTGCCTTCGGAGCCGACGAATAAGCCAGTCAGATCGTATCCAGGCATTTCGCCGATTTCCCCACCGACATCGACGATCTCCCCACTGGGGATGACTAATTTTAAGCCGAGGACGTGGTTGGTAGTGACACCATACTTGAGACAGTGGACGCCGCCAGAATTTTCGGCAATGTTACCACCGATCGAGCAGATCACCTGACTGGAAGGATCGGGAGCATAATAAAAGCCGCCGCCACTGACTGCTTGCGTCACCCAATTATTAATTACGCCTGGTTGAACGACGACGCGCTGATTTGCGAGATCTGTTTTGAGGATCTGATTCATCAATGCCGTCACGATCAACACGCAATTTTCGACGGGTAATGCCCCACCCGATAAACCCGTTCCCGCACCCCGCGCGATCCACGCAACATTATTTTCGTCACAGATTTTGACTGCGGCTGCTATTTGCGCTGTCGTTTTGGGCAGAATAACCAGAGCGGGACGCTCGCGGTAGCTAGTCAAACCATCGCACTCATAAGTAATTAATTCCTCCCGCCGCTGAATGATGCCTTTGATACCGACGACTGCTGTAAGTTGTGCAATAATTGGTTTCCAGTTAAGTTCTGTAGGTTTATCGGCAAGTAGCATACGATCGCGGCTTAGGGCTGAGGGGCATCTACTTACATTATCAATTATCAATTATTAATTATCAATTACTAACCAGCCTTAATCTCTCCATTACCTGAATTTTACCTTGACCGAGTAATCTAGGTTCAGATTTTGGAGCGAAAATTATGCTGTCGATCGTTCAAAGTACGGAACTAGATTATTCACCACAACAGCAGCAACAGTCTTCAGTCCTCAGCAAGCGGCTATATTTTCACACTAAAGGTGATGAAATCCCGTTGTTCCCCGAAGGCGTATGGCAAGTTACTCAAGGATTGGTGCAACTAAGCGCGAACTACGAAGATGGCGAACAAGTATTATTTGGCTGGGCGTCCACAGGAGCCTGGTTTGGCACTCAAGGCTCGGAAACTCTTGACTATCAAGCGATCGCACTATCACCTGTTTATTTACGCTGGTTGCGATTGGATGAAATTGAAGGTTCGATGCGATTGTCGCAGCTCCTACTCCCGCAGTTAGCCAAGCGGATGCGGCAAGCAGAAATGCTCCTGATTATCAACGGTCGCCGCCATACTGTCGAACGGCTGAGAGGGTTATTATCTTTACTCAAAGAGGAGTTGGGCGAGGCTTTGCCCGATAGCCAAACCCGAATTAATTATAAGTTTACCCATCAACAGCTTGCGAGCGCGATCGGGACGACTCGGGTTACTGTCAGTCGGATGATGGCACAGTTTCAAGCTAAAGGTTTTATGACACTCGATCGTCATCGTCATTTAATTTTAGACAATAGCTATTTTAGTCATATTGGCAGTTAAATTAACTCAGATCTTGTAGCTAAACGAAGTTACTAGTCTGTTAGTGGATAGTGGATAGTGAATAGCGAAAAGTGCGGGAACAGGGGTTTCCCCTGTCTTGTCGTTTTCTTATTCGGCGGCGTTTTATGCGGGGGGAACCCCCGCATAAAAACGCCGCAAGTAGAGCACCTTTTCAAGACAGTGGATAGTTTTAGTACTTATGAGTAAGTTTTGGAGC
>NZ_JANMZA010000258.1:0-4630 GCF_031382685.1 Chamaesiphon sp. OTE_8_metabat_110
GAGCGGGTACGGATTGGCGCTAATTGCGTCATCCACAGTGGGGCGACGATCGGCGCAGAGGGCTTTGGCTTTGTGCCGACGGCTACAGGCTGGTTCAAGATGGAACAGGCTGGTTATACGGTCTTAGAGGATGGTGTGGAGATCGGTTGCAATAGCACTGTCGATCGACCAGCCGTGGGGGAAACGCGGATTGGTAAAGATACCAAGTTAGACAATCTAGTGCATGTCGGACACGGGTGTCAAATTGGATCTAATTGCGCCCTTGCCGCTCAAGTTGGGTTAGCTGGTGGCGTCAAAGTTGGCAATGGAGTTTTACTAGCCGGACAAGTTGGCGTTGCCAATCAAGTAACTATCGGCGATCGCGCAATTGCTTCATCGAAAACAGGCATTCATCGCAACGTCGAACCCGGTGAAATTGTCTCGGGATATCCCGCCGTTTCCCACAAACTTTGGCTTAAAACTGCCGCGATCGTCAATCGACTACCAGAAATGTATCAATTCTTTAAAAACAGCCCGCGTAGTTAACAGCTAGGCACGGATTTAGGCAAGCGCTATCTTAGGGACATTAGCCGATCGCCTCCGTTTGCGGAGCGTACTGTCGGCAATTGAGCCGCCTTTGCAGTAGTAAGTCCCGATCGAAATTAGTATTCTCTAATCCAAAAATATCGTCCGTCCGAGTAGTTAATCTACCTCAAGAATGTAAAATATATGTCGATTTGTGGATCTCATTATCGAGCGATCGTGTTAAGCTACCTCAGAAGCTGTAGTTATTTAATTACTCAAAAGTAGAAAGTAACTATCCTTGCACATTATTACTAGGGACTTTCCTGGGATCGTCTAATGTGTAGTTTTGTTGCCCGAAAGCAGCTACCTTTTTAGTTGTTTTAAGCGACCGAATCGATCGTCAACCAAAGATGCTTAAATTTAAATTTATGCCAATCGGCAAAATTTGAAAAACTGGTATATTTCACTACCACTATTTGACGCTGTGACTGCTACCCGATCGGCTCTCCTGCTATGTTGGGGAAACAGACACTTAAGAGGGTGTTTGAAAAGTATAAATTAGCATTCGTAAACCCTAGAAATCCCCCCTGTCTTGTCTCGCTGCTTGGTGCGCTATACCCTCGGGGAACCCGAGGAGCGCGCATCCGCAAACCGTCGGGAAACCCGACGAGCGCGCATCCGCTTTCAATAAGTCTTGCTTATTACCATAAATGCTGGAGAGCCGATCCGTCCGAACGACGACAGGAAAATGGAGGCGTTGGCATCCTCGATCGTTCCCCGTTTGCAGGCACAAATGCTAAGTAGGCAAGATAAGTTATTTCCTGACTAGTCGGTCTACACTGGCACTTACAATTTATTACACAGCACGAATATGAACGAAACTTGGCAACTTATCGGCACGCTTGCTAGCACCGATCGGCTCATTAGCCAACAGTGGCTAGTCGCGCAGGTCGCAGTACCAGTGACCACGCCCAATTTTTCTACTACTGGAGTCGAAAACTTCGTCAGACAAACCAGTGGCACCGTCGGCGCTTACCTCCCCAGCTTACTCGGGGCGATCGTCACGTTATTTGTCGGCTGGATCGTGGCTTTTGTCGTCTCATCTGTCGTTCGGAACTTACTCAAACGCACGGACTTAGACAATCGCCTAGGGCGGATGGCTACAGGCAATGCTAACTCAAATTTAAACACCGAAAAATTAGTCGGAGACATCGTGTTCTGGCTAATTTTTCTGTTTGCGGTGCTGGGCTTTCTCAACGCCCTCAACCTCACCGTTGTCGCCCAACCGCTGAATAATGTCCTGAATCAAATTCTGGCATTCGTACCAAAACTAGCTTCAGCAGCAGCTTTAGCAGCAGTAGCATGGCTGGTAGCCACCGCAGTCAAAGCGATCGTCGTGCGGACGGCTGGCACGCTCGTCCCCGCCATGTCTCGGAGAATGGCGGTGGGTGAAAATCAAGTATTACCGAGTGAGACGCTTGGTAATGCCTTGTACTGGTTCGTCTTCTTATTCTTCCTGCCTCTGATCCTCGATGTTCTCGATCTTAGAGGCCCGCTGGCACCAGTCCAAAATCTGCTCAATGATATTCTCAGCGCCTTACCCAATATCTTCAAAGCAGGTTTGATCGCTTTAGTCGGCTGGTTTGTCGCCAGAATCGTCCGCGAGTTGGTGACTAATCTACTAGCGGCGGCTGGAACTGAGAGATTAGCTACCAAAATTGGCTTAAATAGAGCCGCTCCCGGTCAATCCCTCTCGGGTTTATTGGGCACTGTTGTCTACCTGATGGTGTTGATTCCGACGGCAGTCGCCGCTCTCGATGCGCTCCAGATCCCAGCGATCTCTGGCCCTGCCACTTCCATGCTCCAACGAGTATTGGATATCATCCCCCAAATTCTGACCGCAGCGGCGATTTTAGCCGTGGCTTATGTTGTCAGTCAGTTCATCGGCGAGCTAGTTACCAATCTCCTCAATGGATTGGGTTTCAACAATATCTTCCGGGCGTTGGGACTCAATTCTTTACATGATTCGACGACAGCTAGTCCCCTGAGCGTACCACCATCAGGGACACCAGTGACTCGCAGCGAGATCGTCCCCAGTACTCGCAAGCAGACACCTTCGGAAATAGCCGGATTAGTCGCCCGGATTGGGGTGATGTTGGTTGCCGCTGTCGCTGCTACTGGCGTCTTAGGGATTGATTCGCTCACCCAGCTAGTTAATGGCTTGCTGTTGATCTCCGGACAAGTTTTATCTGGAATCGTCGTGTTTGCGATCGGTCTATATCTAGCCAACTTGGCGCAAAGAGTCGTCAGCAGCTCGGGTACACACCAATCCCAAATCCTCGGACAGGTCGCTCGCTTGGCAATTATCGTCTTTGTCGGTGCGATGGCACTCCAGCAGATGGGAATTGCGGCGAGTATCGTTAACTTAGCATTCGGTCTATTGCTAGGTGCGATCGCCGTGGCAATGGCGATCTCATTCGGTTTGGGCGGTCGCGATGTGGCGTCCGAACAACTCCGGGATTGGTTGACAGGCTTCCGCGATAAACGTTAGAGGGTTAATACTTTGACTGTCGCGGCGTTGCTGATTTAAGGTATGATTTGCACCAATCTTGCCCTCACCCCCAACCCCTCTGTCTTGTCTCGCTAAACCCTCGGCAAAGCCGAGGAGCGCGAGCCGCTCCCAAGCTTG
This sequence comes from Chamaesiphon sp. OTE_8_metabat_110, assembly GCF_031382685.1. Taxonomy (NCBI): domain Bacteria; kingdom Bacillati; phylum Cyanobacteriota; class Cyanophyceae; order Gomontiellales; family Chamaesiphonaceae; genus Chamaesiphon; species Chamaesiphon sp. OTE_8_metabat_110. The sequence goes on from NZ_JANMZA010000258.1 coordinate 3,194, forward strand.
GGAGAGGGGAACCAGAGCCGGAGGCGAGGGCGGGGTGAGGGCGGGGTGAGGGCAAGGGATTTCGATTGGTATCATACCCAGATTCAGCAACGCTGCTCTCGCTTAGTGCGATCGATTAACAACCAAAGTCAGGAACTAGCCATAGAGGTTGGTTCCTGACTTTTTGTTTAGCCGGGGAGATCTCACCCCCTCACCCCAATCTAGTTGGGCTAAAATATTTGATGAGGTTCAAAATTTCTTTGAGACGTGGAAACTAATACGATTATTAAGTGTGATGAAGTTTGCACTAACGGCTGCGTACGTCCCGATCGCTGTCAAAACCAAGCTCATCTAGAATCGGCTGCCAAATTTATCAACGAAACTTCTTTAGATAAAATGCACGAGATCGCCGAAGCAGCTCGGCTCAAAAAGCTCTCAACTCCGCCAGTGTGGGTGATTCCCGACTGGCAAGACTAAGGGGTAGGCTTTAGGCTTTAGGGCAGCGGAAATAAAATATAAATCAGCCCAAATCCCCACCGATCGATTTATCTAAAACCTTTATCTAGCTGTAACATGAACTTAGTATCACTCCAGAATCAACTGGACAACCTCTCCTTTGGGATCTTACTAGCAACCATGCTCGTTTATTGGGTCGGTGCCGCTTTCCCCACCCTGCCATTTTTACCAAATCTGGGTACTACAGGGATGGCGATCGCCAATCTGTGTATGGCAACCCTTCTGGGTGCTAGATGGATCGAAGCTGGCTACTTCCCATTGAGTAATTTATATGAGTCGCTTTTCTTTCTAGCTTGGGGGATTACGGCGGTTCACCTCTTTGCCGAATCCATCAGTCGCAGCGCGCTAGTGGGCGTTGTCACGGCACCTGTAGCGATGCTGATTACCGCCTTTTCCGCTTTGAAACTCCCCGATGAGATGCAAGCTTCGGCACCACTCGTCCCCGCCTTAAAATCAAACTGGTTGATGATGCACGTCAGTGTAATGATGATCTCTTATGCTACTTTGATGGTGGGATCTGTATTGGCAATCGCCTTTTTGTTTGTCACGCGCGGACAGGACATCGAGTTACGGGGTAGCTCTTTTGGTGGGAGTGGTTATCGCCTAACCAGTAGCCTTGCTACTCAAAAAGTTGCCGAAGCTGCCATACCGATGGCAATTAATACCGCTGACATGGGTAACATAGCAGTAATGACATTACCGACAACGGCAACTGCTACACTCACACCGCAACGTTTGAGTCTCGCCGATACCTTGGATAATATCAGCTATCGCGTCATCGGTTTGGGCTTCCCCTTGCTGACGATCGGGATTATTGCAGGTGGGGTCTGGGCAAACGAAGCGTGGGGTTCGTATTGGAGCTGGGATCCGAAAGAAACTTGGGCATTGATTACTTGGTTGGTCTTTGCGGCATATCTGCACTCGCGAATTACCAAAGGCTGG
>NZ_JANMZA010000654.1:0-3386 GCF_031382685.1 Chamaesiphon sp. OTE_8_metabat_110
ACCACAAACTGACGCAAGCAATTGTCGAAAATCAACCGATGGGTCGATTGTTTGAGGTCGCGGTAGCCGAGACGATCGCCGCACTACAACTCAAACGGGGCTTTGTTTTAACTCTCAAAACTAAAGAGGTCGCACCAGCTACCCCCACAGCCCCAACACCCGTTAACGCACCAGCACCAAGCGATTTATCAGAGCCAGATCTAGCATCGCCAGACTCGGAATGGGATCGCCCACTCGCCGCATCAGCCGCAAATGTCGAGCCGCCAGTCCCGAGTGAGCCAGCACCTGCACCTGCACCCAGAAAGGTAACTCAAGTGCAGATTGTCACCACCATCGATGTGCGCGGGGGCAATTTGCCCCCGCTCCCAGCAGCGTTTTTAATTGAGGATTCGGAGCTGTGTCGGCGAGCGTTGGCAAATGTGCCCAATCCGACGATCTTTGACAGTCCCGATCGGTATACTCAAACAGATCGACTCATTTTTCAAACCGATCGACTCCCGAGCATGGCGATGATTCCGTTAATGGGTACGATCGCGCCCGGACGTCCACCCGCTGAAGCGGTGTGGGGTTGGTTGGTACTCCAGCACGATCGATCGCGGCATTGGCACCCCACCGAATTAAAATTACTGCAATGTCAGATCTTGCAAATCGCCCTAGCCAGAATCCAGCGCCGCGAACTCAAGCAAGCGCGCACGGCTGTTGCCAACCGGACATCGCAGGTGCAAACCAGTCTGCAATTGCAATCAAAGTTACACGATGTCGGTCGCAAGCGGCTGGAGAAATTGCGGCAAGCTAACGAACTTAAGGATGAGTTTATCAGTACGATCGGCCATGAATTGCGGACGCCACTGACAAGTATGTCGTTAGCGATCAAGATGTTGCGCCAAGCTGATATCGATCCCGAGCGCCGCGCTCAGTATCTGGATATTTTAGACGAGCAGTGTCAGCGGGAAATCAAACTAGTCACCGATTTACTCAAACTCCAACAGTTTGAAACCCAACCAGTCGAGGTGCGCTCCCAACCAATTTCACTCAATCAATTTGTATCCCAACAAGCCACGATTGTCGCAGATCGGTGGTCGGAAAGCAAAGCCCTCGAAATCGCCCTCCATCTCCCGCAGCTATCCTCTCAAATCGAAACCGATGCCGATAGTCTTCAGTATATTCTGGAGGAATTATTGATTAATGCGGGTAAATTTGCTCTACCGGAAACGCTCGTAGAGGTGTGGCTGAGTGTCGAACCAGATCGGGCAATTTTCCAAATCGCCAATTTGAGTAAGCCAATTGCCAGCACAGATCTGCCCTATCTATTCGATCGCTTCCGACGCGGTGCGGGTGTTACGCAACAAGCGATCGCCGGGACTGGACTAGGTTTAGCCCTCGTCAAATCGATGGTCGATCGCATTCAAGGTACAATTACCGTGGCTAGTGATGTAGTCGAACCAGCGATCGCCAAAACCTGTTTCACGCTTACGATGCCGACAGTCATCGAACGGCACTAACTTGAGGAAGCCATCCACCATGTGGAAAATCGGATTGCCACAGCAGCTACCTCTCTTATCGAGATCGGTACTCGCCACCGCTCCAGCTCGCAGCCAAACCCGGTTTCGGTGGCAAAGAGCGAAGTATTCCTGTCGCGCCAGACAGTTGGATATTTATACTGCGGCAATTGGCTTGGGTTTGCATCTACTCCGGGACTTTTTGTTGCCGACGACCAACGAGCGCTATCATCGGCGACGCGCACAGAAATTAGTGAATACCGCGATCGGATTGGGGCCAACTTTTATTAAGATCGGTCAATCTTTATCGACGAGAGTTGATTTTTTTCCGCCAACTTATACCGCAGCGCTGAGTCAACTCCAAGATCGCGTACCAGCTTTTGACGCCCATGAAGCGATCGAGATTATCGAAACCGAATTAGGGGCGACCTTAGACTTATCATTTGCTTATTTCGATCCGATTCCCTTAGCGGCAGCAAGTTTAGGACAGGTACATAAAGCCAAATTGCGGACGGGTACAGAGGTGGTAATTAAGGTGCAACGTCCCGGTTTGCAGCGGTTATTTGAACTCGACTTTCAAGTAATTGAAAAGTTACTCTGGTGGGTCGATCGATTGCTGCCAAAAAAGAGATCGGCAGAACTTAGAGCTATTCATCAAGAATTTTTTACGCTGCTATTTCAGGAAATCGACTATACCAAAGAAGGTCAAAATGCCGATCGCTTTCGGAGTAATTTTCAAGATGACAAATCTGTTGTAGTTCCAAAAATTCACTGGAAATATACAAGTAATAAAGTCTTGACAATGAGTTACTTACCAGGAATTAAAATCGACGATCGAGCTACCTTAGAAGCCTGTGGTTTCGATCCTAAAAAAATCAATCAACTTGGAATTTGTTGCTATCTCAAACAGCTACTCGTCGATGGTTTTTTCCAAGCCGATCCGCATCCTGGTAATATGGCAATTATGGCTGACGGCAAGCTGGTCGTCTATGATTTTGGGATGATGGCAGAGTTAAAACATATCTCTACCGATCGGATGATCGAGACATTTTGGGCGGTGATGAAAAAGGATGAAACCGCCGTCACTAATAATCTAATCGAGCTGGGATTAGTCGAACCAGTTGCCGATATGCGCCCGATTAAACGCGTCATCGAATTTATGCTCGAACGCTTTACCGATCGACCAGTCGATATCAAAGAATTCGATCGCATCAAGAGTGAAGTCACCACGTTGTTCGTGCAGCAACCATTTCAATTATCTCCCGAAATGAGCTTTATTCTCAAAGCTTTATCGACGCTCGATGGTATTGCCCGGACATTAGATCCAGAATACAATCTAGTCGTCGCCGCGCAACCTTTTATCCGCAGTATTGCCGTAACCGAGCGCGGTAATATTATCGGCAAACTCAGCAAACAAGCAGTTAGTTATCTCAAACACAAATTAACAAAACCGAGTAATAGTAGGCTGCAAATACAGCAGCTAGAACAAAGACTGGAGCAGCAACAACTCGAAATATTAGTACGATCGCAGCGCACCGCTCGATTGATTAATAGTGTTTACTGGAATCTGACCTATCTTAGCTTGACTAGCATCAGTGCGATCGCGGCAATTTTATTAATTCCCACTCAGCCTTTATTCGCTCCAATTTTAGGCGGCGTTGCTACTGTCGGAGCCTTAATTTGGCTGCGCTCTCTATTCAATCTAGTCATTCAATCTCGACTGATTAGTTAATCTGAGTTCGGGTTAAGGATATTAGCTTCGTTCTACCCCCGCCGCCGCTTGAAATCGGAGCTAACACTACAAAGTCCGCCTGCGCGGACTAATTTACTAGTCCGCGCAGGCGGACTAATTTACTAGTCCGCGCAGGCGGACTTTGCATCACAAGC
>NZ_JANMZA010000380.1:0-4494 GCF_031382685.1 Chamaesiphon sp. OTE_8_metabat_110
TACGGTCGTCGAGACACCCCTGACAGAATTCCTCAAAGCAGGTGGTGCGGCTAAATGCTTGACGCTCAGAGTGACTGAAACTCACCATGAGTCGCCCCAAGCATCGAAGATTCAAAGCCGGACGATCCATCTGGAAGGACATTTGCTCGATTCTGGCTTGGTAAATCGCGTCCTCGATACGATCGTCGCTGGTGGTGGGAGTTTCCAGGTGGTGAATTTTAGTCTCGGCGCACAGCGACTGGACACTTCAGCAGCAGAAGTCAAGGTTTCGGCTCCCGATCTGGTGGTGATGGCGGATATTATGGGGCAACTGATCGATCTCGGTGCGGTAAGTGCCTCCGAGCAGACAATCGATGCCACACTCGCCCCCGTAACTCAGGCTGGAGTAGCGGCTGATGACTTCTATGCCACTACGATCTACCCGACGGAAATCGCGGTTGCTGGCGAGTGGATTAAGGTACAGGGACAACGGATGGATGGCGCGATCGCCGTCACACAGACAGATACAGGCGCGATCGCCAAGTGTAAGCTGCTCCGCGATCTCCAAGTGGGCGAATCGGTAGTAGTCGGGAGTGAAGGAATTCGCACCAAACGCAATACCACCACTATTAAGAAAGTCGCCACCGAAGAATTTAGCTTCATGGGCGCGGGGGTATCGAGCGAACGCCGCGTCGAATTAGTCGTCGAACAAATTGCCTGGGACTTACGCCAAATCCGCGATCGCGGGGGCAAAGTTGCCGTCGTCGCGGGGCCAGTTGTAATCCATACTGGGGGCAGTAAGCACCTCAACCAACTCATCCGCGAAGGCTACGTTCACGCCCTCCTCGGCGGTAATGCGATCGCCGTCCACGATATCGAGCAATCCCTGATGGGCACCTCATTAGGTGTCGATATGCAGCGCGGGATCTCCGTACATGGCGGACATCGCCACCACCTCAAAGCAATCAATACTATCCGTCGCTGTGGCAGCATTGCCAACGCCGTCGAGCAAGGCGTCCTCCAAAGCGGCGTGATGTACGAATGCGTCAAACACAACGTCCCCTTTTCCCTCGCTGGCTCGATTCGGGACGATGGCCCCTTACCCGATACCCAGATGGATCTCGTCGCCGCCCAAGCCGACTACGCCCGCCTGATTGAAGGCTCCGACCTGATTTTGATGCTATCGAGTATGCTCCACTCGATCGGGGTCGGAAATATGACCCCAGCGGGGGTAAAAATGGTCTGTATCGACATCAATCCCGCCGTTGTGACCAAACTAAGCGATCGCGGCTCGATCGAGTCAATTGGCGTCGTTACCGACGTAGGACTGTTCTTGAGTTTACTAGTACAGCAACTCAATAAGTTGACTGGGCAGTATGGGGGGTAGAGGGTAAAAGGGGAAAGGGGAAAGGGGAAATTGCGACACGAAGTCGCAGATGTGTAGTGAAGCTCCTAGCTTCTGCCTTAGTATCAAAGGTATGGACACTCTGAAGAAGCATCAACAGCAATGGGGATGTTTCACAGCTAGAGGAGAAAGCCTAATCGCACTGGTAGCCTAAACTGGTACGAGGGCAAGTCCAAGTCTGGTATGGTTAGCTAACGCGAATCTTGATAAAGTCCGTCATTTCCCAATGAGCTAAAAGGCTGATTAAGGCTCAGACCAAAAGGTAAGTGGCATATAAGAAAACTGGATTTTTACCGCCAGTGTGACGATACCTTCGCCACCGGATGACAGAGAAACCTAACCCAGACGCATCTAAACACTGCGGAACGTGTAAACCTCTACAAGGTCAGTATTAATTACTGTAGGAAAGTCGTGAGACGTACCAATTCCTTGGGCCAGATGGGACTCTTTTAAAAAGCTAATGCCTGCATAGCGAAAGCTCAGAGAAATTCATAACTCGCAGGATAAGGGTTTATCCCGTACCCGAAAGGGGAGCAGACGTAGAAGAGGCACCAAACGTTGTTGAAACCGATAGTAGAAAATCTTTACCCCTCCACAAGTTAGAGGCGAAGGGCATTCGCCAACGGCGGAGGTCAGGGATTTTAAGGATTGAAGCCCAATAAATAAAATCCTGAAAACCTGAATTGGACATAGTGATTCGACCCATTATGTAAGAGAAGTATAACTTGAAGGGAGTAAACGATACAGCAGGAGCCGAGTGCTTGGAAACTTGCAAGCTCGGTACTGTGGAGGGGAAAACCCGTAAGGGTTTACCTATTCCGGCGGGAAAGGGGAAAGGGTGAGAGGTAAGAAGTAGCAATATTCGGACGCTTACGTCTCCCCAACTCCCCAACTCCCCAACTCCCCAACGACCCTTTCCCCTTTCCCCCAACTCCCAACTCCCAACTCCCAACTCCCAACTCCCAACTCCCATCTCCCATCTCCCATCTCCCCATCTCCTGTCAAATCAAATACAAACTAGCAGGTACATTATTTGATACAGTCAGTTTATTGTGTAGTAGGTGTGACTTTGATTTTGGTTCGCCACGGTGGTATGATGGGAGACTTAGAATCGACATATGCTTGAAGTACAGCCTTTCCTCGCTCAAAAATTCATGGTAATTTCTAGCCATTATCCAGTCATGGTAATTGGTGGAGCAGAAGACAAAGTAAATGGGTGTGGCATCTTGAATGCCTTCTTTAGAAGTGCAGGGGGGAAGATGGCGACGATCGGCATCATCCCTTGCGCCTCCCAAGAACCTAGTGTCGTCGGCGATCGCTACTACCAAATTTTTAGGGGGATGGGTGCCCAAGAAATCCAAATCCTTGATATTCGTCAGCCGAAAGAGTGTGACGAAGAACGGTGGTTGAATATTTTAGCTAGTTGTAGTGGCGTCTTTTTGACTGGTGGAGACCAATTGCGCCTGCGCGACCTCATTGGTGGCAGCAAGTTTATGGCAGCCATCAAAGCCAGAATTGAGAGTGGCAACCTCGTCCTAGCTGGTACCAGTGCTGGGGCGGCCATCGTTGGCGAACAGATGATTTCCGGGGGGAGCAGTGGCGAATCCCCCAATCAGTCATTAGTAGATCTGACCGCTGGATTGGGGATTTTTCCAGATTTGCTAGTCGATCAACATTTCCACAACCGCAATCGGATGGCGCGATTGATGAGTGCGATCGCGGCTCATCCCGATAAGCTCGGCATTGGGATCGATGAAGATACCTGTGCGGCGTTCGATGGCGACGGCACTTTTGAAGTATTGGGCAAAGGGACGATTACAATTATCGATCCCGGCAAGTTGACCCATCGCAACTACCTCAAAGCTGGAGAAAATGCCCCACTGAGTCTGCATAATCTTACCGTTCATGTCTTAAGTCAGGGCGATCGCTATGATTATCAGCATCGTCATGTAGTATCATAATTCCAGTCATCTGGATCGCTAGTCGCCATTAGCTGCACACATCGTCTCGATCGGAAGTTAGTTGTTATTTACGACACTTTCTAGACAATATCTAGGTCAGTATGTAGCAAGTAATACGGAATTAGCGACTCAATTTGAAATTAAGTAATAGTGGTACGTCGATCGCTTCATGCTAGCGATGAATCTAGATCGATCGCCAAATCAACTTTTCAAACTTTATTGAAGATCGTGGGATTGCATTCGATGTAGGGTGGAATCAACTTAAAGGTACTTCTTATATACATATGAAAATTCTCCAAACTCAAACGCTTCGAGGCCCAAACTACTGGAGCATTCGCCGCTCAAAGCTGATTCTCGTGCGACTAGATTTGGAGGAATTAGCAGATCGACCTTCGGATACGATTACCGGATTTTATGAGAGTCTCGTGGCGGTGCTCCCCAGTCTCGACGAACATCATTGTTCGCCCGGTTGCCGGGGTGGGTTCTTGAGCCGAGTCCGCGAAGGGACGATGATGGGACATATCCTGGAGCATGTAGCATTAGAACTCCAAACTTTGGCAGGGATGCCAGTGGGCTTCGGTCGTACCCGCGAGATGTCCACTCCAGGCGTCTATCAGGTGGTGATTGAATACCAGATCGAGACGGCAGGGCGATACGCTGCCAGAGCGGCACTACGGCTGTGTCAGAGCATTATCGAGACGGGTACCTATCCCCAAGTCGAACTCGATCGGGATTTGGAAGATCTCGTGAAGATGTGCGAGGAAGCAGCATTAGGGGCGAGTACTGATGCCTTAGTAAAAGAAGCCGAAGCACTGGGGATTCCCTGGATGCACTTAGAGAGCTGCGATTTATTTCAGTTGGGTTATGGCAAGCATCAAAAACGGATTCAAGCCGCACTGACTTCCAACAGCAATATTATCGGGGTCGAACTCGCCTGTGATAAAGAGAAAACTAAAAAAATCTTGGCGAGTATGGGCGTCCCGGTGCCGTTGGGGACGACAATTTATGCTTTTAACGAACTAGCAGCCGCGATCGATAGTTTGGGTGGTTATCCGATCGTGATTAAGCCCCTCAATGGCAATCACGGGCGAGGGATTACGATCGATATTCAAGACTGGGAACACGCCGAAACTGGTTACGATCGCGCGC
>NZ_JANMZA010000389.1:0-3009 GCF_031382685.1 Chamaesiphon sp. OTE_8_metabat_110
GGGAGATCTCTGGAATCCGCAGCTCAGGCAGCGGGTATCGCTGCTGGATCGATCGCGCGAAGTCATTGGTTTAGCTTTAAAAAAGCTAGGCTCATCTTACAATACTCCCGATCTCGATCGAGCAGCGGCATTAAAATCCGAACTCGCACAACTCCACCAGCAAACGAAGTTTTATAGTGCTGACAGCTATCTCCAACCCTTAGTCATGGGCGATACCTGGGTGGCTGTTGGCTGGTCTTCAGATGCGATCGATCTGATGCAAAAGAATCCGAATATTGGCGCGATCGTGCCTAGTTCTGGTACTGCTCTTTTTGCCGATCTCTGGGTACGCCCAGCAAATTCAGCTAAATTATCATCTACCGAACTTCAAGCTGCCAATAATAAAGATCGAGTCAAATTAACTCATCAGTGGCTTGATTATTGTTTGCAACTACAAGTTAGCAATCAGATTTCTCTCTTTACCACTACTACTGCACCGCTGCTTACTAGTTTAAGTGATAAGCAAATTTCTCCAGATATTAAAAGAAATTCATTAACTTTACCTGCAAAAAGTATCTTAGATAAAAGTGAATTTATCTATCCACTTTCATCAACAAGTCAACAACAATACGATCGACTCTGGCAAGAAATTCGGAGTGTGCCAATTAGCTTAAAATAAAAAATGTGCTTGAGATTAACCTCAAGCACAAATATATTTAACATGAATAAATCGAGTACTCGTTCGCGTAGGTACGGTCGGTAAGCGTATCTAGCCGTTGAGAGCTTCTGCACCCCCAACAACCTCCAGAATCTCTTGAGTAATTGCGGCTTGACGGGCTTTGTTATAACTGAGTGTCAGCGAACAAATCAGTTGTTTGGCATTATCACTGGCATTATTCATTGCCGTCATCCGAGCGGCTAATTCGCTAGCTGCGGATTCTTGCAGGGCGCGGAGCAGTTGATTATTTAGGTAAAGCGGTAAGAGTGCATCTAGGATTTGATTGGGATCTTGCTCGAAAATCGTATCGCTGGGTAGCGGTTGTACCGATGTGTCCAGTTTGTCACGCTCGACGCTAAAATTACCAGCGCGACTAGTCAACCGGAAAACTTCATCATCGGGCACTTCCAAGCCTTGTGGTGTCAATGGTAACAATGTTTGGACTACCGGACGGGAAGCAATCAGCGAGACGAACTTAGTATAAACTAGCTCTACTCTGTCCACACCTTCAGACAAGAACAACGATAGCAATTCATCAGCGATTTTACCAGCTTCAACAGCCGTAGGAATTTGTTCTAATCCCGTATAATCTGCACTGATGGGTTGATTGCGACGTTGGAAATACTGAGTAGCTTTCCGTCCAACTGTCACAAATTTATAATCCAAACCCTGAGATTTAAGTTCTTTAGCGCGTAGTTCGGCTTTTTTAATAATCGAACTATTATAACCACCGCAGAGACCGCGATCGCCAGTAACTACCAAAATACCAACACATTTAGCTTCTCGCTGTTGGAGGAATGGTGAAGTCGCATCGGCAAATGTTAAGCGACTTTTGAGGCTGTATAAAACTTGTGCCAATCGGTCGGCAAAAGGACGGGTCGCAACTACCTGTTGCTGTGCCCGTCTCACTTTAGCTGCGGCGACGAGGCGCATGGCTTCGGTAATTTTTTTAGTATTCTTAACCGATTGAATCTGATCCCGAATAAGTTTTAAGTTAGCCATATTTTATAGTAGTTAGTAGTTGTATATTTTCGGTGCTTATTTAGGAAAGGGAATAGGAGATAGGGGATAGTGACTTTAATTCATAAGAACGGTATCCACTATAGTTTTAATATAATTTTTATGAAAAAAGGGATCGAGGTTAACGGACTAGGTTTAGAAGATGTGTAAGTAGATGTTTTGTGCAGATCGTAGTCTATGCTCTGAAACACCCACTCACACTTCCCTATTCCCTATTCCCTATCCCCTATCCCCTAAGATTCTACGCTGTGGCTAAGAAGGACTTCTTGCATTCAACTAGTGCGGCTTTGAGAAGCGCTTCAGCTTCATCAGTTAGCTGCATTTTGTTGTCTTTGATGGTTTGAGCGTACTCAGGCTTGCTGTTTTTCAGGTAGTCTTTGAGTGCGGCGGTGTAACCAGTTACTTTGTTGACGGCGATGTCATCGAGATAGCCGTTTAAGCCCGCATATACTAATGCGACCTGTTCGGGCACAGATAATGGCGAGTACTGAGGCTGTTTGAGAATTTCGCGGAGACGCGCACCACGAGCGAGTTGATTTTGGGTCGCTTGGTCGAGGTCGGATGCGAACTGAGCGAAGGCTTGGAGGTCATCAAACTGGGCGAGTTCGAGTTTGAGTTTACCAGCAACCTTTTTCATCGCTTTGGTCTGGGCGGCGGAACCGACGCGGGATACTGAGATACCAGCGTTGATTGCGGGGCGGAGACCGGAGTTAAATAGGTCGGAGGAGAGGAAGATCTGACCGTCTGTAATCGAAATTACGTTGGTCGGGATGTAAGCCGATACGTCACTACCTTGAGTTTCAATTACTGGGAGGGCGGTCATACTACCGCCACCGAGTTCGTCGCTGAGTTTGGCAGCGCGTTCGAGTAAGCGGGAGTGAATGTAGAATACGTCGCCAGGATATGCTTCGCGTCCGGGTGGGCGACGGAGCAAGAGGGACATCTGACGGTATGCTTGAGCTTGTTTGGACAAGTCATCATAAATAATCAGGGTCGCTTTACCTTGGTACATAAAGTACTCAGCAATGGCGGCACCAGTGTAAGGTGCGAAGTATTGGAGGGTAGCAGGATCGTTCGCATTTGCTGCTACAACGACCGTGTAAGCCATCGCGCCAGCTTCTTCGAGGACGTTGACGATATTCGCCACAGTTGAGGCTTTCTGCCCGATCGCGACGTACACGCAGACGACATCTTCTTCTTTCTGGTTGATAATGGTATCGATCGCGATCGAAGTTTTACCAGTCTGTCTGTCACCGATAATCAGTTCCCGCTGTCCGCGACCGACGGGAATC
>NZ_JANMZA010000665.1:0-4176 GCF_031382685.1 Chamaesiphon sp. OTE_8_metabat_110
ATAAATATACCGCCCGACAAATAAGTCCATCACCAGGAAATGTACCCAACCGACAGCAGCAGCCCCTTCATCGGCAAAAAAGCGGGCAATGTCAGCTAGTTTAGGGTTGGCGAGAGCCGCTGCTGATTCGGGATTGACAGCGACAACCAGCAGGTAGATATACAATCCCGCGAGGGTGGCGAAGGGAAGGGGCGATGAAATTACTTTGCGGGTAATCTCCCATTTGGGTAAGACAATCATCAATGCCCAGAATGGGAGGACGAATAAGTTAGCAGCATCGAATAGTTGACTAAGCATTGGACTATATAAATAAGGAACCGAACGACAGTAGGATCTACTATCTATTATCGCTGGTACTTCAGGGTTGCCATCACCAGCCGCTGGAATGAGGACGGCAAGAGTGACAGAGGCATAAATGGGGCAAGTGCATCGGTTATCTCTACATCGATCGACACTTCGCCCTCCCGATCCCCCGCGTTAAAATTGAAGAAATTCGATAAGTAAAGACTTTCCACTGTCAAAGTCGTTACATTAAAAGAATAAATAAGCTTTTTTTACAGGTAGTTATGCTCGATAAACTCCGCGCTCTTCTTAAACCTATGTTGAAGTCCTTTGTAGCAGTCGGACTAGTCCTAACTCTCGTGTTCGCTCAGACTGGAGATGCTTTTGCCGCTCGTAGTGGCGGACGCATCGGTGGTGGCTCGTTCCGCGCTCCTAGCCGGGGGGGCTATAGTTCACCTAGTAATGGTTACGGTCGTGGTGGTGGCTACTACCCAGGTGGTGGTTTCTCACCTTTCTATCTCCCCTTCCTCTTTGGTGGCGGCGGTGGCAGCTTGTTGTCGCTGTTAGTGCTGATTTCAGTGGGTGGATTCTTGCTTAATACTTTCCGACGAGTCGCTGGTGGCGATAGTTTTGAAGGTGGCGATGTTTACAATCCCCAAGTTTCGATCGCCCAAATTCAGGTCGGTTTACTTGCTGAAGCTCGTGATGTCCAGTCTAAGTTAAACCAATTGGCAGAGACTGTCAATGCGGATACCGCCAGCGGCAGAATGTACCTTCTGCAAGAGACTAGCCTCGAATTGCTCCGTCACCCCGAGTATTGGACGTATGCTAAGACTGGCATTCAACAAGCTAAACTCGATCGAGCAGAAGCCGTATTCAATCAACTGTCTCTCAACGAGCGTGGTAAATTTACGACGGAAACCCTAAGCAAGGTCAATAACCAACTCCGTCAGGCTGGTGCTAATGCCACCCTCAACTCTACTGGTGAGTTAGCCACAGTCGAGCAAGAGCAAGAACGCGCTGAATACATCATCGTCACGCTCTTGGTTGCTGCTACGCGTCAGCTTGAATTACCTCAAATCAATGGTGAAAGCGATTTGCGTCAAGCTCTGCAACTGCTCGGTAGTCTCGATGCTAGTGCGATTGTCGCCATCGAAGCAATCTGGACGCCTCAAGCCAATGGTGATGCCCTTACTACCGATGATATTCTCGCCTACTATCCCGATCTTAAATTGGTTTAGTTAGTGTAGTTTAGCTCGATTATCTCCCAATTGTGGGAGATTTTTTTATGCTCTTAATCTCTGTTTATTAGAGGATGTCTGAAAAGTCTAATTGCTTCGTTTTTAGATCTAAATCCCCTTAGAAAGCTGCGGTATATATACAAGTCCAGGGAAGATGAGATGATGCGTAGTCCTTTACCCCACCCCAGCCCTCCCCTTATAAGGGGGGTTGGGGGGGGGTAAACCACCTCGAAACGAAGTCTAACCTACTTATTTAGGGATTTAGCAGCGACTAGCTCGAACGGCTAAAGGTAATTTAACGACAAACTCTGTCCAGCCAGCCGCACTAGTCGCATGAATTTGACCGTTTAATCGATCGACTAATTTTTGGACTAAAGATAATCCTAACCCACTCCCATTTTGTGACGTTCCTCGCGAGGGAATTCGATAAAAGCGATCGAAGATCCGTGGTAAATGTTGCTGAGGTATTTCTGCCTGATTTTTGACAACGATCGTTAGTGAATCGGAGTGTGGATGAGCTTCGATCGCGATGGAGATCTGTCCGTCTACGCGTGTATATTTACAGGCATTATTTAAGAGTTCGATCGCAATCTTAGTCAAAAGAGTGCGATCGGTTTCGATCGTCGGTAGCCATTGGGACACCGAACTAGTTAGTATTTGACCGTCATTTTTAGCACGATGAATAAATGGTTCGATCGTTGGTGGTAGCCAGGTAGCAATTGCTAATGATTCGAGATTGAGTTGCTGCTCTGAGGGTAAAGTCGGCGATACCTGTCTGCGTAATGTCTCTGGGCATAAGGATCGTTCCCGTTCTTCCACATATTCCAATCTTTGGATATCTAAGATGCGATCGATCGATTCTACCTCTCGATCGCATTCTTGTTCTAAAATATTTAAATATGTTTCCGCTCGATGTCCGAGTAGTAAATGTGAGATATCTGGATCGTTTTCTAAGCTAGTTCTCAACATCTTCATCGCCATTTTAATATTCATCAATGGTGCCCGCAAATCGTGAGCGATACTATCGATAAATTCATCCTTCTGTTGACAAATATCCTCTAAGCTACCGAGCCGCTCGATCAGTTCGGCAAGGTCGGATAAGGGGGAGCTACTCGCATTTATCGGTTCGGATGCTGTCGCGGCTTCTGCGAGCAAATTCATTGCGGTGAGGAGTTGTTGTCCTAGTGCTTGTACCCACGATAAATCTTGCGGCGACCAGATACTATGGGGGTGTCCGATCAGACAAATTCGACCCCATAATTCGGTTTCCTGGCGATCGTGAAATCCGGGCTGGGTGAGCAAAGGAATAAATACATACCGATCGCAAATATCGATCTTCATCACCGTCGTCATTGCAGTAAATTCGACGATTTCACGTTGATGCAAGCGGCGATCGATCTCCGCTGCTTTATCAGGCTCGATGCTTAGCGTCAATTGTCCGAGATCTGGCAACTGCGCGATCGTCAACCAGCGATGTAACTGGGGTTGATACTGTTCGATTAAGACTCCATTGAGTACTAAAATTTCCTGGATTTGAGTCGCGGTAAGTTGACATAGATGCGTTGAGTCGATCGGGGTAGGCATGGATCTTTATCGGGGTGCTATGGTCAGATAGTGCGTTCCGACTAGACAAATCGGTTACTGCATCTAGCGTGCAGTCTCACTGGGTCAAAAATATCTGTCTAGCCGTTAGATTAATAAAATTTGTTACAATTTAAAGATAAAGCATAGCAAAAAGTATATGAGCGATCTAGAACCAACAGAGACAGCACTACTGACACAACAGTTGGAGAGTCCAGATTTGCGCGATCGAATGGTAGCATTAGCCTCACTACGAAATGTACCTGCGGACGTGGCATTACCGTTGATCAAAAAAGTGCTCAATGATGAAAGCTTACAACTGCGATCGATGGCAGTGTTCGCTTTAGGTATCAAAGTCACCTCAGAATCTTACCCGATTTTGATCGAAATCCTCGCGAATGACCCAGATTATGGTATTCGTGCCGATGCTGCGGGTGCCTTGGGATACTTAGAGGATATCCGTGCCTTTGAAGCACTCGTCAGAGCATTTTATGAAGATACAGACTGGTTAGTCCGGTTCAGTGCGGCTGTCTCGCTGGGCAACCTCAAAGATCCCCGTGCTTTTGACGTGCTGATGAAGGCGCTAGATTCGCCCGAAGTCGTCCTCCAACAAGCCGCAATTGCTGCACTAGGCGAAATTAAAGCCCTCGCCGCCGTAGACAAGCTAGTCACGTTTATCGAGGCTGAAGACTGGTTGGTACGCCAACGTTTAGCAGAGGCGCTGGGACAATTAAACACACCCAAGAGTATCTCCGCACTCAAGTATCTCACCAAGGACGCTCATCCCCACGTTTCCGCCGCCGCCACGATCTGTCTACAACGCATGGAAGCATAAATGAGCCAGAGTGAGGGAGGTTATACTGTGTAGGGGGTTACGCGAGCAACCGATCTAAAGCCTAAAGACTTGCTCGGTAAAACACATGCGCCAGGTATCCTCCGCGCGATCCGATCCGCAAAACCTAAAGTCTAAAACCTACCCCCTGTCTTGATTCGCTGTCTTGTCGTTGTCTTGTCTTGACGCGCTCGACCTGGAGGGAACCTCCAGAACGCGCGTCGCTGACGCACACAAACG
>NZ_JANMZA010000485.1:0-5933 GCF_031382685.1 Chamaesiphon sp. OTE_8_metabat_110
TATGTTGCTGTCCCATTGATGGTGATGCTAACTATGTTTAGCTTAATTATCGAAACAAAGTTGGGACTCTAAGCACTGCTTAATCTAAGATATCTACAAGACGATCGCCCTAAAGTCGGAGCAAACTAAGTATGGATTTGATTATTGCAGTCATCCAACCGTCCAAGTTGGATGATGTCAAAGAGGCATTGGTAAAAGCGGGAATTCAAGGATTGACAGTCACTGGAGTCAAAGGATTCGGTCGTCAAAAAGGTCGCCCGTTGGCATTTTTGGGACTGTACAATATGGATCGTCAACCATTTACGATCGATTTTATTCCCAAGGTGAGATTAGAAATGGTCGTACCTTCCGAAAAAACGGATTTAATTGTCGAAACGATCGTCAAAACCGCCCACACTGGCAAAATCGGTGATGGTAAGGTGTTTGTGCTACCAGTTGCCAGAGCCGTCCGCATTCGCACAGGGGAAACTGGGATTGAGGCACTTACTCCCGACATGGAAGAAAGTTCGGTTTAGCTACCTACGAGAACGCCTACGATTGTGTCTTGTCGCGCTAAACCCGGAGGAAACCTCCGGAGCGCGCGCCGCAAATCGTGGCTAATGATGCAAAGTCCGCCTACGCGGACTAATTTACTAGTCCGCGTAGGCAGACTTTGCATCACAAGAAGTGGTTAAAACCACTTTGAGTATTCGGAACATCACCCGATTTTCAAACTTTATTATCTTTGCGTTCCGCAAAGGGACGCGGTGAATTTTTGGACAGGATTTTGTCGCTGAATACACCGATCGACTGAGAGTAAGTCTAATGATGAGGATAGTATTTTCGATTGCCTACGGCACGCTACGCGAACGATTATGCCTCAACGCCAAAAAAAGATCGTTCAAAGTAGCGCGGAACTATTGCTAGAGTATGCCGCTGGCGATCGAGATTTTGAAGCAGCACAGCTTTCCGCCGCCGATCTCCAATCCGCACAATTAGCCAAAGTCAATCTCAGCAAAGCAATCTTATTTAAAGCAGTCTTGAGCAGAGCAATTTTAGCAGGTGCTAATCTGAGCAAAGCCGATTTAGTGCGGGCGAATTTACAATTTGCAAAATTGAATCGATCGAATTTAGATCGAGCCAATTTATACGAAGCCGATCTCACAGGTGCCAGCCTGGGAACTGCCAACCTCAGTCAAGCAAGTTTAGAAAGTGCCATTCTCAGCCGTTGCGATTTCGGTTTAGCAAACTTACAACGGGCTAATTTGAGCCGAGTAACTGCAATTTCTACAGATTTCATGCAGTCAGAATTGATGGATGCGGTATTATTTCAAGCAATCCTCAATAGCGCAATCTTCGAGCGAGTAAACTTGACAGGAGCCAATTTAATTGAAGTATATCTGAGCGATGCGAATTTGCATAGAGCAATTTTAATTAAAGCTAATTTATATAAAGCCACACTCGATCGAGCTAATTTAAGCTGGTCAAATTTATCCGAAGCTAATCTAGAAGGCGCATCATTAATCACCACAAATCTCGAACATAGCAATTTGAATCATGCTAATTTACTGTTTGTAAATCTGACTACTGCGAATTTGAATAAATCTAATTTGAGCAAAGCAAACTTAGTAGCCGCTAATCTGAGTCGAGCAAATTTACTCGCTGCAAATTTAATTGAAGCTAATTTAGAGCGATCGATCTTGTCAGAAGTAGATCTATTTGGTGCCAATTTAAATCGAGCAAATTTGTCAGATGCAAATTTAGAATCTGCCGATTTACGCGAAACAAACATGCAAGGAGCGAATCTACACAGAGCCAACTTATCAGGAGCCAATTTATTTGGAGCCGAATTGAAAGGTACTAATTGCAGTAAGGTAAATTTTGCTGGAGCAAAGTTGTATGGAGCCAAACTCGTTGGTGCTAATTTACAGGGTGCTATATATGATGAAAAAACAGAATTTCACAGTAAGTTCTCACCGATTAAACAGGGGATGAAGCAAATATAGACAGACTTAGATCTACTGTGAGCTAAAATGAAGGAGACGAGTTGTAATTGAGGTCTGACTATGGCAGTTTCTCCAGAGGAGAGGTTTCACCAACGCCAAAGACGCTACAGCAAAGAAGAGTTAGCTCAACGTGGGCAAGAACTCTATGAGTCTGGCATTCGGCAACAGGTAGAGGCTGGAAATGAGGGTAAGATTGTGGCGATCGACATTGAAACCGGAGATTTTGAGGTCGATGAAACTGTCATGGGTGCAACCGATCGGTTATTCGATCGTCAGCCCAATGCTCAACCTTGGGGGATTCGGATTGGGCATCGCGCCGTTTATCATTTTGGCTCGCGGAGTTTGAAAAAGAATTAATGATTTACGGAGTTGTGAATTTGCGTCGAGAAGCAACACTTCCCCTTGTGGTTGGTAATTCATCTGGGCAATGAGAAGTCATCAGCACTGTGATTGACACCGGATTCGATGGATTTCTGTCTTTGCCATCTGAAATTATTGTTCGCCTTGGGTTGCCTTGGACGATTTCCAATTCAGCGACCTTGGGTGATGGTAGCGAAGTCTTGTTTGATTTTTACACCGGAACAACCATTTGGGATGGGCAATATCGCACGATATCATGGCAATGATAGATGTATTGTCTTTTCATGTAAGTAATCCACAGGAGCAG
This sequence comes from Chamaesiphon sp. OTE_8_metabat_110, assembly GCF_031382685.1. NCBI lineage: Bacteria > Bacillati > Cyanobacteriota > Cyanophyceae > Gomontiellales > Chamaesiphonaceae > Chamaesiphon > Chamaesiphon sp. OTE_8_metabat_110. The sequence continues at coordinate 2,653 of NZ_JANMZA010000485.1, forward strand.
CAGGGAGTTTCGGACACTGTGAAGGATGTTACGAAGGAGCATATTTCTGTGTATCTCCACGGTGAATCATTCTTATTTGATAAGTATTAAAGTCGTTGGAAGCGACCGCAGCACAACGCCCGTGCAGTGGTGGAAAGAAAGTAGATCTGCTGAGTTGTTAAGTTTGTGGGTCGCTGCTAACGGGCAACGTTAGATCTACACATAACAAGAATTATTTCAGAAATAGATCGCTATAAACCCCAAGTTTCCCACACTTCGCCAACACTCTTCGCCACCAACTGATAACTTTCAGAAGTATAGCCACCACTCAACACCATTACCACTGGAATTCTCGCAGCAACCAGGGTCTGAAACACAAACCGATCGCGTGCTAATACCCCCTCTGCCGAGATCTTTAGCCGACCGAGAGGATCGTCCTCATAAATGTCAGTTCCGGCGTTGTAGAAGGCGATTTTGGGTCGCTCTATCGAACTTAAAAAGCTGGGTAAATACTGCTGAAGTTTGTCGAGATATTCAGCATCTCGCGTTCCCGATGTGAGGGGAAGATTGCGATCGATTCGCTCGATCGCCCGACGATCTTGGGGGTAAATATTCTGGTTATACATATCGAGGATGTGGACCGTGCGATCGCACTCGAAAATTCGCGCTAAACCATTACCCTGATGGGCATCGAGATCGATAATTGCAATTGAGTCGGTGGCGGTAAGTTGCCCAGATTGGCGGAGGCTGGCAATGGCGATCGCGATATCTGAGTAGACGCAAAATCCCGCTCCGAGATCGCGTCTAGCATGGTGATATCCACCGGATAAATTGATGGCGATTCCGGTTTCTAGAGCAGTTTCGGCAGCAATAACCGTCCCCATCGTGGCGAGCCGCATCGGTTGTAACACATGGCGATCGAGAATGCCATTGGGCACCCAATCGAGGGAGGATAGTTCTAATACTTGGGCGACATAGTGGGAGTTCGTTAACTGCTGGAGATATTCGGGCGTGTGGATGGTTTGCAGCAGTTCTACTGTCGCTGCTGTTGGGGTAATCGTTGCCGACTGCAACTTATCGCCAAATCGATCGAGCAAAACTTTCCAGGTGCGGCCATATTTGCAACCGTCAAGTGGATGCAGTTTTTCTATTCCCAGCCAGCGAATGTCATATCCTGGCGAGTAAACTAATTTGGGTCGAATTTTAGTAGGTTCCATCATCCCCGCGATCGCTTAATTTCCTTGGCGTATTGCAAAATATGTTTTGGTTCCCATGCGTCTATCTCACCCAAGGGAATGCCTAACCCCACGTAGGTATCGATCTCGGCGCGGGGTTGAAATGAAGGTTGCAAATTCGACCCGATATAGAGCGTATTAGCCACGATCGTCGAACAGTTAAACTCCGTCAATTCGTACTCCAATCCACTGGCTTGTACTTTTTCCCAGTACTTCTGAATAGCCACTTCATCGAGTGATTCCAATTCCACCACGATCGGATCGGCTCCCTCTGCGGCCAAATCTGCCGCATAGTCCCTGTAAAATGGTTTGCGCTTAACATTCATCGTCATTTTCTGAATCGCGCTCCTCACGAACCCCTTGCGCCCATTACCCGGCCACAAACTGACGTAGGCTCGATCGCCAACCTGCATTGATGAATGACCTACTTTGCCGCCTGTCGGCAACCACACATAGATTCTGACACTCACTCAAACTCTCCAGAAGGTAATCACCAATCCACCTGTGACAATTAAAGCACCTCCCACCCAGATCGAAATGCTAGGTATTTGACCGAATCCAAAATAATTAATTAATTGAGCCACCATGAAAAATAGGGTGACGTAAACCCCCAACAATTTACCAAAATCCCAAGCAGGCAAGTTCACTATAATTCCGTAGCCCAATAGCGTCAACCCGCCCAAGAGAATAAACTCAACTTGCTGCACCAGTCCGCGACTCTGCAACCCCTTTCTTACTAAAGCATCGCCCCCAACTTCTAAGGCAGCCGCAACGAGCAAAATTAAAAATACTAGTCCTTGACTCACTGAGGTTGCTCCCGTCACAATCAGATTATCCTCCCATCGATCGAGAAAATAATATTGTGATGTGCGTGACTATTTTGGAATGCTAATGGGCGATCGGCAGTTTAAGAAAATAACTCTGTCGATCTTGCACGAGTTTATCCTAAAGAAGCTACACCCGTTTCAACTTGCCATTGCTGTTTGTCGGTGAAAGTCATGGCAATCCCTTTTTCATAGTAGGCGGCTTCATTAATGAAAATTGGGTACACAGTATCCGTACCTGCATAAGGAATTGTCTCGCCCATAAATGTCACAAATAACGGATCGCCGGGATGTAATGGTTGATAGTCTTGGAATTGACGGTGGGGATGAATCATCCCTTGCAGTTTACCCGCTGTGTCGCGGGGATAATCGATCGAGGTGAGGGTTTTGTACACGGTGACTTCATCAGGCGCGGGTAAGGGCGTACCTGCATTCATCGCTGCTACATAGTCTAAAACTGCATAAATCAGCAGCTCTGTTTTGGCAAATAGATCGGCATCGAGAATTCCCTGAGCGACAGCACCAACTTCGATCGTACAGCCTAATGGGGAAAGCGATCGCAGCATCGGATTTTCAGCATTGTTTAATCCGCAAATTCGGACATCGGGATGAATTTGGCTCAAATAAGCCGACAGCCGCAGGTTGAATGGATGGGTACTGGCTGGCAAAATCGTCAGCCCCATTTGACTCGTCGAGCTATGCAGGTCGATAATCAGATCGACATGTTTGAGAGCTTGGGCAATCTCCTTAGCGCGGCTATCTTCATAACCAGTCAATACTGGATTCGCCAGATCGTCATTGTCAAAACTCCGGTTCAAGTCTCGATCGACATAACGTCGATTTGCCGCTACCGCCTGGGGATTAGCTAATAAGGTCACGACTTCAAAACTATATTGCGCCAGCCGCTCTGGAAACCGAGCCAACTTTTCTACCACATATACGCCAGTCAGCTCATTGCCGTGGGTACCGCCGACAATGGCAATTTTCTCGATCGGTTTAGCTATCATCAGTGCATCTTGTGTAAAGTTACTCAGTAATCCAGTTCGTCACTAGATCGCCTTGCTCCATCACCATAATCGCAACAATATATAACTGCAATAGTCAATTTTACATGTTAATATAACCCGATAGTTATAGAATCTGGATATCGTGAATACGACAGAAGCGGTAAAAGCGATCGAACTTCGCGACTTGCGTTACTTTCTAGCTGTTGTCGAAGCGGGGAGTATTACTAGTGCGGCGG
>NZ_JANMZA010000513.1:0-3157 GCF_031382685.1 Chamaesiphon sp. OTE_8_metabat_110
GCTCAAGATGAGGCGTTATCGAGTATGGCGTTGAGTTTGATTATCGCTCAAGTTAATAAGGGTTATGGCTACCCCGTCGCCCTCGCTGAGGCGCACAATCAAGCCGTTGTCAGAGGTGCAGATCGATCGAGCTTTTTTGCCCTGCTCGAACGCGAACTAATTAAGACTGGCATCAAAAATGTGGGTACATCCTATAAGGAGACCAGAAAGCGCGGTAGTGTCGCTTAAGCTGTTGGATAGTGGATAGTGGATAGTGGATAGTGTTAATACTTAGGAGTAAGTTTTGAGAATATTTCATCAGTCTTGATGCCCCAGGGAAAGGTGTGAGTTTAAGAACTACTAAAAACGATAATTAATGGTTAAGTGTCAAAAAGTATATTTAATTGTTAGTAATGCTGAAGCAGGTACTTTAGAATCTTTACCAGCTACCGCCCAGATGGAAATTATCGATAGCGATCGTCTGATGCAAACTGACTTGCGGTTTAGCAAAGATGATAAAGTTTGTATTGCCTCAGAAGCTGCTCTCGATCGTACCATCTCCAGGATCGACGATCCGGTGCGGGTCAAAGCGATCGCACTCTTGAAAAACAAGTATGCCTTCAGACAAATCCTCGCTACTATCTATCCAAATTTCCAATATCAATGTATCCAAGCTCATCAAATTCCAGACCTGCAAATCGCGCAAAAATCGGTAATTAAGCCAGTCAAAGGTGTATTTGGTACTGCGGTCAAAATTATCGATCGCGATACCGATTTGACCGAATTAGCCACCACACTGCAAACCGAACTCACCAAAAATACCGCACTGTTTTCTCCGAGCGTCCTCTCGACTACAGATTTTCTGGTCGAGAGCTATATTGAGGGTGAAGAATATGCTGTCGATATGTTCTATGACTCTGGTGGAGCGGCTTGTATTGTGAATATTTACCATCATCCCCTACCGCTAAATCCCGCATATTTACACGTTATTTACTATTCTTCGCAAGCAGTATGCGATCGGATATATACCAAAGCCAAGCATTTTTTCACCGAACTCAATCAGATTCTCGGTGTCACAAATTTACCGATTCATGGTGAATTTAAGCTCGATGACGTTGGCGGAGCCTCTCTGAAGGAGAATCGCTTGATGCCGATCGAACTTAATCCATTGCGGTATGGGGGCATGGGACTAGGAAATCTAGTTTTTCACGCCTTGGGTGTCGATCCTTATGCCCATTTTGCTGAAGATCTCGAACCTGATTGGCAGCAAATCTGGCAGGACAACCAAACCAGCTTATTCGCATTTCTGTTTGCTTATAATGGTGCCAAGATCGATCGTAGTGATTATCGACCAAATCGCAAAAAACTCAAACAGCAATTCACCAAAATTATCCTCGAACGAGATTTTGACTACCAAACTCAGTTAGTGTTTAGTATCTATATTCTCCAAGAAACCAGCCAAAATTTAGCTAGATTATTGCAGACTGAATTTGATGATTTTTTTGAATTAATTTAAGTTTTTCTTAGATATTTGCCGCTGAAGACTAGCAACTAATTTGGGCTTGAGTGATTCTAATTCCTCTTTGAGCGATCGCTTGCTTTCCTTAATTTGACCGTGCGTAGCAGGGCTATTTTGGCTTTCTAACGACCATTCTTTGAGCAGTTGGATTTTGCGCAGTGGCACCCGCCCCTCGATCGTACAGACGCAGCGTTCGTCGCCCTCAAGGGCAAATAAGATCAAGCGATAGGCACCAGTTTGGGTGAGAATTTGCAGTGTTTTTTCGCCGATCGGTTTTTTGAGATCGAGATAGCAGGGCAACATCCGATGTTGTTGCTCGGTTTGGTAGAGCGTTGTCAGCCACAGTAGCATCGGATGGGGCGAACCCACGAATAAAAACTGCGAATGTGGCTTATTGTTGCGATATTTCTCGATGTCACTGCGCGAGAGCATGATCCACATCGTTGCCAATTGCGTATTTTGATGATCGATGAGCTGAGGAAAGACAATTTCGGCTCTGGGCTTATCTTTTGGCCATACACTTTGCAGGCAGATCGCTTCGACAGGGGTGACTTGGGCAGATGGGCGAACTTCGTTAGAAACGAAGCTATTGGATAGACTAGCAGATCGATCGGGTACTTGCTCGATCTGAGTCAGGATATTGAGTACTTCCGTGACACTGCTGGGACGTTGTGCGGCAGTTTTAGCCATGCACTGATTGACAATATCCATCAATGCTGGCGGTAAATCTAGTCTGGCTTTGACTTCGCTAAATGATTTGGGTTTTTGGTAGTGATGCGACTGAAACCATCCTTCAAAGGAACTGGCTTTGGGCTTGAGGGGGAGTTCCCCTGTGAGCATCTGAAACATCATGATGCCCAAACTGTAGATGTCTGCCCGATTGTCCAAGGTTTTGCCATCCATCTGTTCGGGAGAACAGTATGCTGGCGTACCCATAAAGCCAGTCGGCGAATCATCGGATTTGAGCAACGCAATCCCAAAGTCCAATACTTTGACTAATTCCCCGAGCGTGGCATCTTTGATAATAATAATATTGCTCGGCTTGATATCCCGATGGACGACTTGAGTGACATTCCCGTCGATCTCAATTCCATCATGGGCGCACTGTAACCCCAGACAAATTTGCCGCATGAAGCTAAAAAACTTCGGTAGTGGCATAGGTTTATTTTGCATCGCCTCCTTGAGACTTTCGCCCTTTAGAAATTCCATCACATAAAATGGCATTTCCTCATCATCGACACCATAATCGCGCACCTTGACGATGTGGATGCTCTTTTCGCCCAATAGCGCACTGATAGTGGCTTCGCGCATAAACCTGTCTCGCACCCGCTGGTTGATTTTGGAGCGCGACAAAAATTTGACGGCAACAATTACGCCCCCCAAAAGTGTATCTTTGGCTTGATACACTTGCCCCATCGAACCTTTCCCCGCGATCTCAAGTAATTGATAGCGTTGAACTAGTAAGCGACCATAGTATTCATCTCTCACGCGATCGACGCCTCCATGTCAGTCAATAAGGAGATTGCCAACACATTAATATTATTACCAGACTGAAGATAAAAATTGAACATTAAAACGAAAGCGATCGGGGGTACTAATTCCAGACCTCAGATAGGTCATGCTAAACAGACTAGGTGCCCAAATTAATCGGGTTAAACT
>NZ_JANMZA010000515.1:0-7243 GCF_031382685.1 Chamaesiphon sp. OTE_8_metabat_110
CGCATAATTAATTATGATTATTTTCAAGCCGAACAAATTTGTTCAATTGGCTCTGGCGCGATTGAATCTACAATTAAACAGATTGACCGTCGCACTAATAAAACAGGGGCACAGTGGAAATTTGAAAATGTTCCTCAATTACAAGCCCATCGCTGTGCCAAAATTAACAGATTAATTAGCGATCGCTAAATAAAAAGTGGGATGCTCCCTATGGAAGGTGGCTGCGCGACTGGAATAATAGCAGCAGAAACCATTTTGAAAGAGTTGCAGTAATCCCCTCATATCCCCTCATATCCCCGACTGCTCCAAGAAGTCGGGGATATGTCCCTACCAGTTATTTACGAACACTCGCTTGAGCTTTTGTTTTAGGTGGCTGATGGGCTGATGGACACAAGTCGGCTAATTCACAATCAGGGCAATTAGGTTTTCTCGCATTACAAATAGCCCTACCGTGATAGATAGTCATGATTGAAAAGTTTTCCCAATCTGCTTGAGGCAAAAACTTCATCAAATCCTGCTCGATTTTAATCGGATCTTGATGCTTGGTTAAACCAATTAAATTAGTCAGCCGTTTGACATGAGTATCGACAGTCACCCCTTGAATATTGCCATACGCATGAGCGGAAACCACATTTGCCGTCTTCCTCGCGACTCCTGGTAATGTGAGTAACTGTTCCATGATTTGGGGAACTTCGCCATCAAACTCCTCAACGATCTTGAGACAAGCGCCTTGAATATTTTTAGCTTTATTGTGATAAAATCCAGTCGATCGCACTAATTCTTCAATATCCAGAATATCGGCATATGCCATCGATCGAGCATCGGGAAATCTGGCGAATAAAGCTGGAGTCACTTTATTCACCCGCTCGTCGGTACACTGAGCCGAAAGAATCGTCGCGACTAATAATTGAACCGGAGTCGTATAATCTAGGCTACAAGTGGCATCTGGATAGAGTCGTTTTAATCTGAGCAACACTTCCAATGCTCGTTTCTTCTTGGATGTCCATTTGCGATCGATAACCATTTCAGAATTTCTACTTAGATGATAAATTGTGAAGAACCATAACTTTGATAATATATAGCTGTAAAGGTTATGATGGTTTTGTCATCGCCAGAGTTTTAAGTTAATCTTCAGTAGGGTGTGTTACTCCGCAGGATAACGCACCAACACTCGATAAATCGCTCGCATCTTTTCTAATGTGTGCCCATTCTCGATCGCTTAAAGGTTCGATCTCAAACTCCACCTGAAAATGCTGTCGAGCAGCTTGAGTAAGCATATCAACAATAATCGGAATATTCAACTGTAAGATCGATGCAAGTGGCAAAGAGATAGATTCGCCAAATACTTTTTCAAATAAATCTAAATCTGGATTGAGTCGCATCGAACCATGCTGAAGAATTGCCCCAGATTTAATCAACTGGGCACTCCCAATCAGTTTATAACCATCCGTACAAATTAGATCTGCACTAGTAGCCGTACCGAAACAATTGGGATTGTGAATATACCCCGTTCCTGCCGTACCGTATTGTAGATCGACACCGATCGACCTCCAGCCGTCAATGAGAAATTGACAGATTTGTTGATACACGTCCACCCTTTTACCCACAAATCCCGAACCAATCAGGGCATAAGTTAGATCGCCTTGATGCAATACGCCCCGCCCACCAGTCGGACGTTTGACAATATCTATCGGGACGTGCCATGCTAGCGATCGCCAATGCTCGGGGTAGTGGCGTTGGTGATATCCTATTGAAATCGTCGGCTGCGACCAAGTGTAAAAGCGTAATGTTGGTGGTATCTGTCCTAGAATGTGCTGTTCTAATAACCATCGATCGATCTGCATTTGCATCGTTCCAGTAGTCTCAATCGGTGGGATTAGTCGCCAGATTGTATTTGAATTAGTCAATCACTCGCACTCCAAATTGATAACCCGATTATCTATTCTGCTATATTTACAAGTGGAGTAGTCGCGATTCTCCAAAGGAGAGGCTACGCCAACGGTAGACCGAAAGGAGATAAAGGTTCTTACCAGCAATGGCAAGAAGCTGGAATTGCACCGCAAGTTGTCTTCGAGATTTTATCTCCAGGCAATCGACTAGCAGAAATGCAGCGTAAGTTAAGTTTTTACGATTCTCGTTCCGAGACGCTTTGCGAACGCTATGGCGTCACCGAATATTATATCTATGACCCCGTTGGCGAAGCCTCTCCTTTGGAGCATCGCCCAGTCTCCCTATCCCCTATCCCCTACCCGTGCGCTTACCCTTACCTCAATTTAGCATTGGTGCCAAAAACCCCCAGCATATCGCCGAGGTAATCGAGACATCTACCTGTGAATTTTTGGCTCAATGCTTAGAACCAGAAGATCTCAAGCTAGCAATCATGCCTACCTTTGGCAGTATTGTCAAAGCAGCCGATGAGGAAACGGGCAATCAAATTCTCGCTGTGGTTTATCATGCTACCACTGCCCCGATCGATTCCGTCCATCGCGCCCGTGCTTTAGGGATGTCGCTGGATGAATTGCGCGAAGAACAGCCCCAGATTTTCGCGATGCTCAAAACCGAGTTTAAAGCAGCCATCATCGGCTTTGAAGACGATAAGGGGCAAATGTATCAATACCTCCCGCCGCGCCCGCCTCAAATCCACCAGGGGGTCTATCAGTGCGATCCAGAAGAGATTATTAGATTTAGCGAACAGTTAGAATTTTTGCGAACCTTGTTGCAAGTTCAAGGGGCACCTGTCGAGGCACTCACCGCCGCCACTATTCGCGAGATCCATCAGCTCAGAGCGCGAGACAGGTCTTGGCTAGTCACCGCCGGACGTACTGTGAGCCTGATTCTCAAGGATGATTATGACAGGTTGCGCTATGTGTTATCGCAAATTCGGTAAGTTAGTAGATAGTGGATAGTGGATAGTGAATAGTGGATAGTGAAACCTAGCCAGTAGGGTGGGCACTGCCCACCATCTAAGTTTCAGGCAAAAGCTATCTAATAAATATTTGCGCTTACTTACATTTTGACGATCGTTATTTATACTCTCTTTTTAAAAACCAACTATCCACTATCCACTACTAACTATTCACTAATTCACAAATTAAAAGATGCCAATCGAAGAATCCAAGAACATCGATATCGCACCATACATCGATCATTCCCTGCTCGGGACTGCGACACCTGAAATGGTCGAACAATGGTGTGCAGAAGCCGACAGATTTAACTTTGCGGCGGTGTGTGTCAACCCCTGCTATGTGCGGCAAGTGACCGCTCTATTGCACCAAAAACGTCCCCAGATTTGCACGGTTATCGGTTTCCCGACAGGAGCTACTACGACAGCTAGCAAGCTATATGAGGCGCAGGAGGCGGCAGAAAATGGTGCCCAAGAATTAGATGTAGTAATTAATATCGGCTGGCTAAAAGCCGGGAAAATCGATGACGTGCATCGCGAAATTGCTGAAATCTGCGAATCAACTGGGCTAGGAGTGAAGGCAATTTTGGAGATGTCGCTGCTAACGCCACCAGAATGCGAAATCGCCGCTCAGATTTGCATGGAAGCAGGCGCACGGATGCTCAAAACGGGGACGGGTTGGTGCGGAGCGGTAACGGTAGAAGATGTCCGATTTCTCAAGGATCTTACCAAAGACCAAATCGGCATCAAAGCCGCTGGTGGCATCCGTACACACGATCGAGCGGTAGAATTGATTTTAGCTGGAGCTACTAGGCTCGGAACTTCCTGGGGAATCGAGCTATTGAAACAACGCGAACAGGAATCAAAAGCTGGGGGATAGATCTCTAAAAATAGCAAGTTTGTAGTATATCTCGATCGTCTATTCGATTTCCTCGCAGTAACGTTAACAGGTAAGGGCGGTGCTTGATGCCCGCCCCTACCTGTTAAGCTGCTCATTTACGATCGCTAGATCCCACGCAATGAGATTAGAAATCGCTAAAATTCGCGATCGAGTCTACCATGCGCTTGACTACTTCATCGACGCTGAGTGCGCCTAATTCGCCCTCGATTCGGGTGCGAATGCTAATGGTATTATCTTCGACCTCTTTACCGCCGATGATGCCCACAACGGGTATTTTTTCCTTTTCAGCGTTGCGAACCATCTTGCCTAACCGCTCGTTGCTGGTATCGACTTCAGCACGCACGCCGAGGGCGAGTAGCTTGGTACAAACATCTTTAGCAAAGGGAATAAAGTCTTGAGCGACTGGTACTAAGCGCATCTGCACCGGAGCCATCCACAAGGGGAAATCACCAGCATACTCTTCGATCAAAATCCCGATTAGGCGTTCGAGCGAACCGAAAGGTGCGCGGTGAATCATTACCGGACGTTGACGGCTGCTATGTTCGTCGATGTACTCTAGTTCAAACCGTTCGGGGAGATTGTAGTCTACTTGGACGGTACCCAATTGCCACTCGCGATCGAGTGCATCACTAAAGATAAAATCGAGTTTAGGGCCATAAAAAGCCGCTTCGCCAATCCCGATAAAATGATCCATGCCTAGCTTTTCAACCGCACGGGTAATCGCGCCTTCGGCTTTGTTCCAAGCATCGTCGGAACCGATATATTTATCAGAAGCTGGATCGCGGAAACTCAGTCGTGCTTTGAAGTTTTTGAGGCGGAGTTTTTCAAACACCGAGAGGATGAGATCGACGACATTCAGAAACTCCTCATCCAATTGTTCGGGAGTTACAAATAGATGCGAGTCATCGACTGTAAAGCCGCGTACCCGAGTCAAGCCGCCGAGTTCGCCAGATTGCTCGTAGCGATAAACAGTTCCAAATTCAGCATAGCGAATCGGTAAATCGCGATAGGAGCGCAACTCACTTTGATAGATTTGGATGTGAAATGGGCAGTTCATCGGCTTCATGACAAAGCCAGTATCTGAGGCAATATCTTCGAGATTGTCCGCCATAATTGGGAACATATCTTCTTTATATTTCTGCCTGTGTCCCGATTTCATAAAGAGATCGGTTTTGGCAATGTGAGGAGTGACGACAGGTAAATAACCCCGCTTAGTTTGTTCCTTTTTGAGGAAGTCTTCTAAAGTACTGCGGAGAATTGTGCCTTTGGGCGTCCATAATGGCAATCCAGGGCCGACCAATTCTGAGAAGATAAATAAACCGAGTTCCTTACCAATTTTGCGATGATCGCGGCGCAGGGCTTCTTCCTTGCGGCGTTCGTATTCGGCGAGCTGTTCGGGAGTTTCCCAAGCGGTACCGTAGATGCGTTGTAATTGGGCTTTAGTTTCATCGCCGCGCCAGTAGGCACCCGCAACTGATTCGAGTTTAAAGGCTTTGGGGTGCAAATCGCCAGTATTTTCGAGGTGTGGCCCCGCGCACAGATCCCACCACTTATCGCCGAGGTGATAGAGGGTAATCGGTTCTTGCAATCCGGCGAGAATTTCTAGCTTGTAGGGTTCATTTAAAGCGGAAATTCGCGCTTCGGCTTCGGCTCTGGTGACTTCTTCGCGGATGACTGGCAATTTCTGATTGACAATCTTGATCATCTCTTTCTGAATTGTCTTCAGATCCTTGTCTGTAAAGGCATCAGGGCTATCAAAATCGTAGTAGAACCCATTTTCGATCCAGGGGCCGATCGTCACCAGAGCTTTGGGAAACAGCTTCTGTACCGCCATCGCCATGATGTGGGAGGTGGTGTGTCTAATTTTTTTGAGGGTTTCCGATTCGCTGGTTTTGGGTAGATGAATTTTCGCTGGCTGTTCGGCGTTAGACATGACTATAGCTGTTCCCTGGAAATGCAATATTCTAAACAGTGCCACACATGCGGCGATCGCTGTTAGATCTATTCTGTACTCGATCTATTTTACCCAGTAATCTGCGCTACGATCGGGAAATGGTAGAAGGGATGCACGGTGGGCGATCGCCGCCGCTCTGAGTCGTTCGGTAGATCGACCGATCGGATTACAATGATAGTAATGTTGAGAGTAGAGCCGCTATGTCTACGATCGAAGAAAAGATTGCGCGATTGGATCGGGGTCTAAAAAAACTTGTTACCTACCCGATAAAGCGGGCTATCTCAGCAATCTATGCCCCCAAGAACTTACTCAGTGGGGTTCATGAGGATGTCAAAGTCCATGAGGTGAGGATTGACGATCGTCCATATCAAGTCGTAAACGTACGCAACGGTCGAATTTTCACGGATCGCAGCGGCAATGTTTCGGTGATGTCACGAAGATCGCTGGTGCCTGCGGTGTCATGGCAATATAATCCAGATGGAGCGGCAGCTCTGCCAGATATCGAAAACCACCTGCTCACACAAAAGCTATTGCTCGATCGATTTCCGTGGCGCATCCAGGGAACTGTGGTAAGCCTACTCACAGGTGGCGGCGCAAACAATAACTATTTCCACTGGCTTTATGACGCTCTACCTCGGCTTTATATCGCTAAAACGATCCTCAATCTTGACGAGAACACCCAGTATTTAATCCCAGAGGAGACGTATTCCTTTCAGAAGGAAACCCTAGACTTACTGGGAATCCCCGTCGGCGCTCGCATCTCTAGCAAAGAATGTCAGCATCTTCGAGCGACTAACACGATCGCGACTAGCCATCCAAATCTTGACGAGGGCGCACCAGAATGGGTGGTAAAATTTTTGAGGGAGTCGCTCGGGGGGGGTGTTGCTAACACAATCGCAGAAAGACTTATTTATATTAGCAGGGGAGATAGCAAGAGGGGACGAAGACTTCTGAACGAGGACTATCTCCGGACGCTCCTAGAATCAGTTGGATTTAGCACCTACAGGCTATCTGAGCTGACAGTCTCACAGCAAATTTCATTGTTCTCGCAAGCCAAGATGATTGTCGGGACGCACGGTGCAGGGTTTTCAAATTTGGCGTTTGCCTCAAGGGGTGCCATCGTCTATGAGCTTTTTTCAGATCGGTACCAGCCAGATCTGGATGGAAAAGCGAATCCCAAAGATAAGGCAGATATGTACGAACGAGTGTCTCGCATCGTCGGACTTGAATATCACCGGATCGTTTGCTCGGCAGTTCGAGGTGACAATTCAAATTGGCTCGAAAACAATATAGCAGACTTCCACATCTCGGAAAGAGACTCGATCGCGATCTTGAAACATGCCGAACGAATTACTACAGGGCATACATAACGACAGCGTACTCTCTCGATGCGCCTAGATAAGTAGCTGGACATAATTAAAGTAACAGCCCTCACCCCGCCTTCGCCTCCGGCTCTGGCTCCCCTCTCCCAAGCTTGGGAGAGGGG
>NZ_JANMZA010000538.1:0-2061 GCF_031382685.1 Chamaesiphon sp. OTE_8_metabat_110
ATGAGCGCGTTGGAAGATAATTGGATGCCAATTAATCGCCCCACATACCGAGCGACGACATTGTAAAAACCGACTGAGATCGTGAGGATGACCATCCCACCAGTCAAACTGCCGACGAACTCGGTGATTTTATCGATCGCCCGCGAAAAGTTCAACAGGGCGCGCATAGTAGCAGGTGCGATCGGGTTAGACAAGAGTTTTTATCTCCTTAAAATGAAGCAGTTTCGCCCCCCGATCGTCCCAAAGTCCGACGATAGATCGGCAATTTTATCGATCGTCATGGTAGAGCGTGGTTTAACATTAGCTTAGCTCGAATGTAGGTAGATCGATCTAATCTCGACCTCTATCCGATCTCTAGTCCGGAAGCGCAAGGAGTCAAAAGTGAAACGGAAACAATTTGTCCGAGCGGCGATCGCCAGTACGGTCTCAGGGGCTGCTCTCGTGTCGTGTCGCGCGCGAAAAAGGTCTTCAGGTGCTGGGACTGGCTTACCGATGATTAACTGGCAAATGGCAACGAGTTGGCCGATCTCGCTCGATACCATCTTTGGTGGTGCCAAAACCTTTGCAGATCGCTTGGCGGCGATTACAGATGGTAGATTCAAGATTACGCCCCGTCCGGCTGGGGAACTCGCTCCGCCACTAGAAGTGCTCAATGTCGTATCTCAAGGAGCCGTGCCCTGCGGTCATACAGCGGCTTATTACTATGTGGGCAAAACTCCCGCTGCGGCTTTCGGGACTAGCGTCCCCTTTGGTTTGAACGGTCAACAGCAAAATGCTTGGCTGTATGAGGGCGGGGGTTTAAAATCTTTGCAAGAACTCTACGCACGGAAGTTTGGGGTGATTCAATTTCCGGCGGGTAATACTGGCGGTCAGATGGGGGGCTGGTTTCGGAAGGAAATATCCCAACTGAGCGATCTCCAAGGCTTGAAAATGCGGATTCCTGGCTTGGGCGGGCAAGTGATGGCCAAACTGGGCGTTACGGTACAAACTCTTCCTGGTAGCGAAATTTTTCAAGCCTTACAGACAGGAGCCATCGATGCGGCTGAGTGGGTGGGGCCTTACGATGACGAAAAATTGGGATTGAATAGAGTTGCTGAATATTATTACTATCCAGGCTGGTGGGAGCCAGGGCCGACGCTAGAGCTGCAAATCAACCTCAAGGAATGGCAGAAACTCCCCCCCGCCTACCAAGCCGCCGTTCAAACTGCGGCCTTTGAAGCTAACATGACGATGTTAGCTCGTTACGATGCCCGGAATAATCAAGCTCTCCAACGCTTGATTAAAAATGGTGTGAAGTTGCGCGCTTACAGTCCAGAAATTTTGGCAGCAGCAGAAAAGGCATCGTTTGAGCTGTACGATGATTTCTCTGCTAAAGATGCCGATTTTCAGCGGATTTTTGGGGAATGGAAACAATTTCGCGATCGGATCTATGCCTGGAATAAGATCAATTCCGCCAGTTTCGATCGCTATAGTTATGACAAGTTGAAATCTTAATGTGAGATTATTTACAAAACTGGTTTCGCTGCTAGGCTAACTAGCCAAGTCACCGTTTGTGGAAAAATCATCACGATTAATAACATCGTAAATTGCAACACCACAAACGGTAGCGCACTCTTGTGGATATCGATCGTCTTGAGTTCTGGGGGCGCGACACTCTGGAGATAAAAGAGGGAAAAACCGACAGGTGGTGATATAAAAGCTGTTTGTAAGTTAATGGCCATCACCACCCCAAACCACACCATATCGAGTCCCAATTTCTGGGCGGCGGGGACTAATAGCGGCATCGCAATAAAGCAAATTTCGATGAATTCGAGGAAGACTCCCAGCAGAAAAATCACAATATTACTGACAATCAAAAAAGCGATTTTACCACCGGGTAAATCGACTAATAACTCGGTGATTAATTCTTTGCCACCTAGCGCATCAAAAACTAGGCTAAAAAACGACGAGCAAAACAAAATCATCACCACTACCGTCGATACCACCGCCGTCGAGTGAGCTGCCGTGGTAATCAACTGCCAATTGAGTTTGCGATTGAGAGCTGCCAAGCCACAAGCTCCG
>NZ_JANMZA010000539.1:0-2097 GCF_031382685.1 Chamaesiphon sp. OTE_8_metabat_110
CACACACCACACACTCCGCCGCTAAACCCAATTCCCGCGCGACTGCTGGTAACACCGTCCCAATTGGCGTACCCGGTGCCAACACCTGCGGCAATAACGAGCGATAAGGGTGTGTTTCGAGCCAATCGGGATAACCCAAGGCTTTGACATCGTAGCCGAGTTTGAGGGCATTGTGATAGTCGCTGACGCCCAGTTTGCCGTGGAGCTGAGCAGCCAGCCAGTCGGCTTGGTGGAGGAAATAATGCGCCTGTCTAGAATTTAAGTCGGGAAAATTAGCTTGACTTGCCATCCAGTATAATTTAGCGAGGCTAGAAGTCGCACTGAGCGCCAGATGTCCATTCGGGACGATCGATCTCAATTGTGCTAGTACTGTCTTAGCGCGATCGTCATGATATAAAATTGGTGTGCCGATTAATTGCCCGCGATCGTCGCATAATAGTACCGTTGAAGAAGTACCATCGATCGCAATCCTCATCACTCGCGATTTAATCGTGGCGGGAACTGCCTGAATCAGATTAAATAGTGTCTCCCGCCACAATTCATCTGATAACTCTCTAGTTCCCCACCACAGCACGTTACGATCGGTATCGATCGCGACTAATCTCGCTCCAGATGTGCCAAAATCTATGCCGAGAGAAACTGTCATATTTTTATTTTGTAGCCAGAGTTACATGTTTGCTTAGTCCAACAATGATACAAAAAGTCAGGTTGGTGCATCTACAAATAGTATAGAGACACACATTACAGGAGTAACTAAAATTGAAAAAGATCGTCGCCATCATTCGTCCGTTCAAACTGGATGAAGTAAAAATCGCTCTCGTCAACGCAGGTGTTGTCGGGATGACTGTCTCTGAAGTCAGAGGATTTGGCAGACAAAAGGGACAAACCGAACGCTATCGCGGCTCGGAATATACTGTGGAATTTCTGCAAAAGCTCAAGGTAGAAGTTGTGATCGAAGATTCTCAAGTTGACATGGTAGTTGACAAGATCATCGCCGCAGCTCGCACCGGAGAAATTGGCGATGGCAAAATCTTTGTCAGTCCCGTCGAACAAGTCGTCCGCATTCGGACTGGCGAAAAAAATGTCGAAGCTGTCTAATCTCTAGCTAACACATTTCTATTTCCTAATTTAAACAACTAGCCGAGGTTTCATCCTTGGCTTTTTAGTTACATCAACTATCAACTATCCACTATCCACTATCCACTATCCATGTTCGATTTAGATATCTCTTGGGATGAATACCACCAGTCGATCGAGCAATTAGCCGAGCGAATTTTTCAATCCAATTATGAATTCAACCAAATAGTTTGTCTGGCTAGAGGTGGCTTGCGAGTCGGCGATATTTTGTCGCGAATCTTCGATCGACCTTTGGCAATTCTAGCAGCTAGTTCCTACAGTGGCGATGGCGATCGACAACGAGGAAAACTCGCGATCGCCAGTCAGATTACGATGACTACCGAGCGGTTGGGCGATCGGATCTTACTAGTTGATGACTTGGTAGATTCGGGCGTAACTTTGCAACAGACAACGATTTGGTTGCGCGATTTGCATCCAGAAATTCAGACGCTCAAAACCGCAGTACTTTGGTATAAAGCTTGCTCGACTTATATTCCCGATCACTATGTTAGTTATCTCCCAAATAATCCCTGGATCCGCCAACCTTTCGAGAAATATGATGATTATAAACTATCGACAGCAGAGCGTAATTGTCCGTGATTTTGGGCGAGGATGGCTTCGGCTTTAGATCGATCGACTTTCGTCCAGTGCATTAATAAGGCAACTTTGACAGATTTACCGCTAGCTGTTAGTAATTCACTTGCCGTATCGCGCTCTAATTGCGTCAAATCTTGAATCATTTGCAACGCCCGATCGAGTAACTTAGTATTAGTAACAGCAACATCTACCATCCGATTGCCATAAACTTTACCCAACTTGACCATCGCGCCAGTAGAAAGAATATTTAGCGCCATCTTCGTCACAGTGCCTGATTTGAGCCGTGTAGACCCCGATAAAATTTCTGCCCCTACAGGTAATCTAATGTCGATATCGGCAATGCTAGCGACCTGATTTGCTGGCACACAGGCGATAAATACCGTC
>NZ_JANMZA010000551.1:0-8764 GCF_031382685.1 Chamaesiphon sp. OTE_8_metabat_110
TCGATATCGATATGGATGACCTTGGCATCAGCCGCAAATCCTGCTAAATTACCCGTAACGCGATCGTCAAAGCGCGCGCCGACAGCAATGAGTAAGTCGCAATCGGTAACTGCCCAATTGGCGTAAGCAGTGCCGTGCATCCCCAGCATCCCGACTGAGAGCGGGTGCAGCTCGTTAAAAGCACCTTTCCCCATCAGGGTAGTAGTGACGGGGAGTTGGAACAATTCGGCGAGTTGTTTGATTTCGGCGTGAGCACTGGCAGAAATCGCGCCACCGCCGACGTAGAGCAAGGGCTGACGGCTTTTGGCGATCAGTTGGACTGCTTGATTGATTTGGCGGGGATTGCCGCGAACGGTGGGCTTATAGCCAGGGAGTTTGACATTGCCCGGTGCGACGGGGACGTATTCACACGCCATCGCCCCGATATCTTTGGGGACATCGATCAGTACAACGCCGGGACGACCGGAAGCGGCAATGTAGAAAGCTTCGGCGACAATCCGCGACATGTCGGCAGGGTCGCGGACGACATAAGAATGCTTGACAATCGGTAGGGTGATACCGTAGATATCGGTTTCTTGAAAGGCGTCGGTACCGATCGCATGGCTGGGAACTTGTCCGGTGACAACTACCAAGGGAATTGAGTCCATTTGGGCGGTGGCAATCCCCGTAACGAGGTTGGTGGCTCCGGGGCCAGAAGTAGCAAAACATACCCCCACTTGCCCTGTAGCGCGGGCATAGCCATCGGCAGCATGGGCGGCACCCTGTTCGTGACGGACGAGGATGTGCTTGAGCTTGCCAGCGGCTTCAAAGCGATAAATTTCATCGTAAATGGGCAGGATCGCTCCACCCGGATAGCCAAAAATATGTTCGACACCGTGGCGGTACAGGCTATCGAGGAGCGCATAAGCTCCCGTCTGGGTTTGCGCGATCGCCGAAATGACAGGCAGTGCTGGGATCGTTGCTACTTCAATGACACGTTGAGACACAAATAAACCTCGCGAGTTTAGAATTAAATTATAAATATTTATTTACTGGACTGTCGATCCGGACTAAGGATTGTCCCGATTCATACGGATTCTGGCTATCAATTTGCGATCGGATCCGAGCTTGTGCTAATTGTCTATTATCTATCGATCGACCGATAGTCGCTCGGATCTCGATAAATATATTTATTTTCGGCTGGGTAAATTATGCGATTTGCGCTGTCTAGCTAGTGCGGGATGGCGGCCGATCCTCGGGCGGATCTTTTGTCAGTCCACCCCACAAATCTTAGGGTGCGTTATCCTGCACAAGTAACACACCCTACGCTTCAACACTTCTAAACTTAGGGCATCGATTCTGGTTCGATCCGCACGATTTTCCCTGGGAGAGGCTCTGCAAATGATTTACCGCCTACATTGAGCCAATGTTCCCGATATAACAATTCTAGCTGATTGCCAGCACCGCGAAATAACTTCACTTGATTGAAGATCAGTCCTTGAAATAGGCGATAAAAAGCCAAACTGAAGATCGCCACTACCATCCCAGCCGCTGTCGTGATCAATGATTCGCTAATCCCAAGTGTCACATTCGAGGCAGATGAAGTACCGAGATCGCCAAGTTTAATTCCACTCAATGACCGAATCAAACCCAATACAGTTCCGAGCAATCCGAGTAATGGTGACAAGGCAATGACTGACTCCAGCGTCTTGTCACCTCTGCGCATCAGCGCGATCTCATCTTCTGCGGAGGCTTCGAGTGCGAGCTTAAATGTCTCGGGATCGGGATTTGTCCGCTTGAGCGGAGAGTAGAGAAATCGCCCGATTGGCTTACGATTGCGCTCTTGCTTGGCAATCTGAGCGGCGGTGTCCCATTCGTCATTGGCACCAGCTTCAAGCACGCGTTCGACGAGTTCTTCCTCTCTCCTAGTGGTTTTAAACCAAAACCACAGCCGTTCTAGAATAGTCGCTAAGGATAAAATCGATAGCCCAAACAACGGCCACATTACCGGGCCACCTTTTTCAAACAGTTCTCTAGCATCCATAATTGAATAGTTGGGAGTTAAGTTTTCATCACAGGCGGTTAAACCTCGAATCAGAGTCAATTATTGCAGCTAATTGACGCGCGAGCGATTGGTAGTCAATCTCTAGTAACATTGCTCGATCGCTGAAGATCTGGTTAGCTATTTGTCTTCGCCTGAATCTACAGTAGCATCAACGTGGGTTCGACTTAGATGTCATGAAGTTAGGAAGAGGGAAGAGGGGAGAGGTAATGGGTAATGGGTAATGGGTAAAAGGTAAGAGGTAAGAGGTAAAAGGTAAGAGGTAATGGGTAAAAGGTAATGGGTAAAAGGTAAAAGGTAATGGGTAAAAGGTAAAACCTAAAAAATAGCTTCTACACATAGCTTCTTAAATGTGGTTGTGATGATCCGATCGCGATCGACTCCAAGCAACCATTAACCTAGCTTACAATGGGTTTCGCCCCCCAACTCGATCCAGCCGCGAATCAGACCCGAAGTAGACTGCGCCGCCGCGCAGCGTCCCGCCGCATCGATGACAATTGCCCCACCGTTCCCATTGACCTTTGCGACCAAATAATCGATTCCCGCCTGTGCCGCAGCTTGAGCATCCATGCCCCGAAACTGGACGAAATCAGAAATCGTCTTCGCAAACACCGTCCGCAAAAACTGTTCGCCGTAGCCCGTTGCTGACACCGCACAGGTGTCATTATCAGCAAACACTCCCGCACCGACGATCGGTGTATCGCCAACGCGTCCCCACCGTTTATTTACCAGTCCACCCGTAGATGTCGCCGCCGCGAGATTGCCATGAATATCGCGGGCTACTGCTCCGATTGTCCCTAACTTCTGAGACGGCTTAACTCGTTCGTGGTCTAATGTCATGCCCCCAACTACCTGCACTTCGGCTAGCTGCTTGATTCGCGCCTCGGTAATAAAGTAATCATCCGGGTAAGTTTCGATCTGACAAAATTTTGCAAACTCTAAGGCACCATCGCCCATCAGCAGCACATGTTCGCCATGCTCCAGTACCCGCCGCGCTAGCGAAATCGGATTTTTGATATTTCGCAAACAAGCCACCGCGCCCGCCCGCAAATCGCGTCCATCCATCAATGCGGCATCCATCTCCACTTTACCATCGGCATTGAGCACCGAACCTTTGCCCGCGTTGTAAAGCTTATCGTCTTCGAGCAGGCTAGCGCAATATTCCACCACATCCAAGGCACTATCGCCCCGTTCTAAGCGTTCGCGCCCCCGTTCTAAAATTGCGGTGATACTCGCGTGAAATGTTGCTTCGCTGGCTTCGTGTTTGAGATCTTCTAAGGCACCAGCACCACCATGAATCATTAATGAGTAGGACATAAATTAGTGGATAGTGGGTAGTGAATAGTTAAGAGTGGATAGATCGAACGTTACTTGCTATACTTGTACCAATAGTTGTACGAGTATAGCATGAAAGTTGTTTCCTTCAGTGAAGCCAGAAATAGCCTCAAGACGGTGCTCGATCGAGTAGTGGCAGATGCCGATTATACGATCGTCACTCGCCGCGATGCTGAAGACGTAGTGGTGATGTCGTTGGAATCATTTAATAGTCTGATGGAGACAGTACATTTATTAAAGTCTCCCGCAAATGCAGCCCATTTAGAACGATCGATCGCCCAATTCAAGCAAGGAAAAGCGGTAGTACGCGACTTGCTAGATGACTAGACTGACTTGGACTGATGAGGCTTGGGATGATTATCTTTATTGGCAAGGGCAGGATAAAAAGACGCTCAAAAGAATTAATAAACTAATCGAGGCAATGATGCGCGAACCATTTAAGGGCATCGGTAAACCAGAACCCTTGCGTGAGAATTTAGCTGGTTTTTGGTCGCGGCGGATTGATGACACAAATCGGTTGGTTTATGCAATGGAAGATAAATATTTGACGATTATTTCTTGTCGATATCACTATACTAATTGACAACTACATTTAGAGGTATTTATGGTATTAACAGTAAAAGATGCAATAGAACAAGAAAAAAATCTATCTGAATTTATTCCTTTTGTAGAAATAGCAATTCAAGTAAAACAACTGCCTTTTCATCATCAAGTTGCTTTTTTCTGCTCTTGTTGTGAAAGAATGCTGCCAATATGGACACTTATTGATGGTTGTGATGATTCACTCGATATGTCTAATCTTCGAGCTACTATGGATGAGTTATGGCAAATTGCTGGAGGCATGGATATACAAGAGCTAGAGATAGAGTCTCTGACTGAAAAAATAGCTACATCTATAGAAGATTACGAATATAATTATTCAAATGATGATGATTGTGAGGAAATACACAAACAAGCTATAAGTTTAGCTACACATGTTTCTGATATGCTAAATCAAGTTGTTGGCTACGTCGTTATTACGCTCTCCGACCCGTTATCCGACAATAAAATTAATTTATTTCTAAAAATATTTGTTACATTAATTTTCACTATATATGAATATCTGGATATTCACTTCTATAGTCTAGATTCGCTCTGGGAATTAAAAAAATCGCGAAAAGACCAGGATGTACTCTTTCTGAATCATCTCTTGACTCAATCAGAACTGAAAAAAGAACAATCAGATCTAAATTTTTTAACACGGACACTAGACTTAACTCCTGAATTGTTATCTGAATTTAGAGCGAAGTCCTGTCCTAATGGAGTTAGTGTTCTGGGTTCTATCGATAAAGTCAGAGCCACTTTATCTTGATTAATAAAGCCTTCTGGTGGTCAAATTCTGTTTTAATCGGTCGAATTAAGGCAGTATTCATATGGCGATAGCTCTCATAATTTATCTTACTCGATCGTTATGCTCGATCGGATATGGTTCCGATTTGCTACAATCTAATTGAGTAGAATCTCGGTAAATTTTGCAAAGCTGGAATGATGTCAAACCATAAAACAACAATACACAGCGCTGAGTCACTGGTCGATGGCAAATCAACAGCTACAAGTTTCTTTGACATGACTGATGAAGAGATCTCCGCTCTAGCCAAACAAGCAACCAGCGCAGCGGTTAAAGACTTACACGCTCGTGGCATTTCCACTTATGGGATGATGAGAGATGGCATCATGTATGAAACAAAGCCTAACGGCGAAAGAGTAGTGGTAGGTTAGGTTGAAGAATGAAACCCAACATATTTAGGGTGTTTATTTTGTGGTATTTGTTTGCCTCCTAGCTGAGAGGCTACGCCTACAATTCTCAACCCAACCTACAATCTCTACTCGAAAATAACTCCCTCATAGGCATCCTCGATCGAGAAAGTCAGATTGATAGATTTCAACTCAACTAAACCCCCTGCTTGGTAGTTGATAATTTGCCAGCTATCTCCATCACTCTTCCGAAACATTTCGATCGCTACTGCATCTGCATCAACTAATACATATTCTTGTAAGCTGGGATTTTGCCGATACATCCTGAATTTATTACCTCGGTCATAAGCTTCTGTGCTGGGAGATAAAACCTCAATGATTAAGCAGGGATAAGTAATGTATTGAGTGGTTGTCTTGTCTCGATCGTTACAAGTAACACTAATGTCGGGATAGACATAATCATTTGATTCGACAATATTCACCCTAGCATCGGAATTCAGCGTCTTACAACCACTGCCTCGCAAATGAGTTTTCAGTAAAATTAATAAATTTCCCGCAATATCACTGTGGTCGATCGTTCCACCACTCATCGTATAAACTTCGCCATTAATATATTCATGGCGACACAGTTGTTGTTCCTCCCAGGCAAAATACTCTTCAGGCGTGAATCGTGGCAAACTTTCTCTTGCAGCAACCATCTTTAAACCTCAAAATAATTTGACTTGCTTAGTATTGGGTTGGTTGAATCTAACTCTCTTCTGCAATATTTTACTCGATCGTCAAGTCGATTTACTGTACTAATATCTTATTGACGATCGAACATTAAAGATAATCTCGATCGCCAGCTCGCCCAAAATTATTCGGCACTGAGATCGCTAGGAATCAGTTCTTCCAAAATACGAAACCGAATGTGGTTGATAGCGAGATCGCCCATCGAGAGATGCTCTGGCTTGTCAGCAGCCTTCATTTTTTCAAATGAGATCCCTTTG
Source organism: Chamaesiphon sp. OTE_8_metabat_110 (assembly GCF_031382685.1). Taxonomy (NCBI): domain Bacteria; kingdom Bacillati; phylum Cyanobacteriota; class Cyanophyceae; order Gomontiellales; family Chamaesiphonaceae; genus Chamaesiphon; species Chamaesiphon sp. OTE_8_metabat_110. The sequence continues at coordinate 6,100 of NZ_JANMZA010000551.1, forward strand.
CCGATTTCGGTGTGATACCAGGCTAAACCCATGAAAAACCGCTGGGGATATGGCCCCCGTTCGATCGTGTCGTCCATATTGGATTCCATTGGCAGCCAGCCGATACCGGGCACGTAAAACTCCAACCAGACATGGTTAAAATCGGGCTGAAGGGGCTGGTAGACTCGATCGGGATAGGCAGGACATTTATACCGTCCGATCGTCCTACAGGCAATGCCATTGAGGCGGGCGAGGGCGAGTAAGACGCCAACGTATTCGCCACAGGAGCCAACGCCGCGTGCGAGGGCGACATCGGGGGTATCGATCCGGGGTTGGATGCCGTAGGAGAGTCTATCGTAGACATAGTTACGGATTTTGAGCATCTTCCGCAGGACGTTTGTCTCGGTTCCGGCGGCTTCTTGGGCGGCTTGGATCATCGTGTCGGTATCCATCGCCAGATCGTCGTCATCGACTAAATATTGGGCTAGCTCGGGTGGGAGGGTGTGGTTGTCCTCGATGTCGTCAGGAGCGAGGGAATATTTGAGTCCGTACATTTCGATAATTGCTTTCCAGCCATGTAGTCCCCCTTGGTTGGGATCGAGTCTATCGAATTTAAATACGGCGACTTTTTGTCCCGCTTGCTCTTCGATCGTATATTCACAGCCGATGGCTTCGATATGGCGCACGCGTTGGCGCAGGGTATTCGAGGGGAGGGCAATTCGCCACTCGACTTGGTTGAGGGTGATGGCTTCGAGGGGAAGGAGTTCTTCGACGTAGGATAGTTCGATCGCGAAGCCATTAGAGAGGGTATAGTGGGCGCTCGGATTGTGGTGAAGATAGAGAGGGTGGATGAAGGTGCGATCGCGAAATGTCAGTTGATACGGCGATTTGGCGTTGGGGTCGTCGCGAATATAGGGTTCTTCATCGGCGTAAACGACATAGCAAGTTGGCTCGGCTCCGGCGGCTGGATAAAAGGCGATGCCTGTCGGGGAGCTAAATGGGGTGAGGGCGCTAAATTGAATCGCTCCGGTAGCACGGTCTAAACAATAGACGGTCTGCTCGGCTCGATCGCATACCCACAGTGCATCTTGGTGAATGCTGAGGGTTTCACAACCAACGCCGGGTTGCGGGATCTTGCCCTGCAACTCGCCAGTGGTGCGATCGAAAATGTGAATATAGCCAGATTTCTGGCAACTGACATACACTAGCGAGTCGCAGATTGCCACGCCAGTAACTGGATAGGGCAACCGCGTAAATGTAGTTGGTGTCAGGGTTTGGCGGTTGCACCACATGACTTCTTGACCTTTGGCAAACCACAACGTATCTTCCCAGATCGTCAATCCAGTCACCCCAATCCACTCTGAAACCTGACGCGGATTGAGAATAGTCGTATTGTTAGTCTGTGGATCGATACTTACCAGATAGCCCCGCACCGTGTCCACTGCGAGGAGATGTTCTCCAGCTACTGACAGTCCTGAGAGGGCATACACGCCGATCGGTCGAATGGTAGAATGCGATAGTTGAGGATAGGAGGACATGCCTTCAGGCTTAAGCATAAATCGATGGCTCAAGATATTTACGTTTAGTATATCTCTCCAGCTCGACACAGATTTAAATCGATTTTTTAGCCAGCAAAATCAATTATGGGATTTTGTTATTAGTGATACATTTTGCTATCTCACCTATGAATAGGATGAAGAGAGTAAATTGCGCGATGTGCTACTAAATCCCGTCTCACTTACCCTCCCGACACCCCTCGTTCATCATCATTGCGACAAAGGACATACCCGATCGTGAAAGTTATTTATGACCCAGACAAGGATATTTTACAGATTACATTTGTCGAAATGACCGTTGAAGAAACGGCTCAAATCGCCCCTGGACTGGTAATAGATTATGACGTAGATGGCAATACGATCGGGTTGGAAATTGCTAAGGCATCTACGAAGGTAGATAGTCCTTATGCTATTTCCTATCTCGTTGGCGCAGCTAATTTCGATAAACCCAGACCGAAAGAAAAAGATTGCTAATGTTCTTAAAAATCGTCAAACTACATCACCGAACTTCAGCACGGCCATCGGTTGCAGCGTCAGCAGTTGGCTCTCGACTATCGCCCGAGTTATCTCTGTGACTGGCGCTCAGTCATTTTCCCAACATTCTGCCCCAACAAGATCGATAATTCGACCGCGCAACACATAGTCATATGTATTCAAGATGTGTTCGACATCTTGCCATTGCCGATCGCCGAAAAACCGTTTGAGTTCGGAGATTCGCTGTTGCCGATCGACCGATCCACGCGCAACTAATGCCCGAACTTCATCTTGAAACTCACTCAGACAATATCGCTCTAGCGTAACCATAATTTGATGCTCCTGTAGGGTTGAGGATTACAAGGTTTACCGACAAGCCATACTTCTTATAGTAGCATTATTCTCTGGATATAGCTCTATTGACATCTACCGATCGACACAGCTTTGATTAAAAACCGAGCTTTGCTATCTATCTTTGGGTACATATTATATTTGAAGGATTTTGCGATGCTAGAACACAATTGTTACAATTGATGCACATCGAATGGTAGCGATCCTGTACTAACATCTTACCATCTGTCTCGATCGCTGTATTGTCGTTTTCTTATTCGGCGGCGTTTTATGCGGGGGGAACCCTAGATCTAAAAACGCCGCTG
>NZ_JANMZA010000557.1:0-3775 GCF_031382685.1 Chamaesiphon sp. OTE_8_metabat_110
CCAGCTAGAGGTGGGAAACCCTTCTGCATCGTCATTCCGCCGCCAAACGTGACGGGAAGTTTGCACTTGGGACATGCGTTTGAACAATCGCTGATCGATGCACTGATTCGGTATCATCGGATGTGCGGGGATAATACGCTATATCTCCCCGGTACGGATCATGCCAGTATTGCGGTACAGACGATTCTAGAGAAGCAGCTCAAGGCTGAAGGTAAGACACGGTACGATGTCGGACGCGAGAAGTTTCTAGAACGCGCCTGGGAGTGGAAAATGGAGTCGGGTGGTACCATCATCAATCAGCTCAAGCGGATGGGTGTTTCGGCAGATTGGACGCGGGAACGGTTTACGCTGGATGAAGGACTGTCGGCGGCGGTACTTGAAGCATTCGTGCGGTTGCACAAAGATGGGCTAATCTATCGGGGACAGTATTTAGTCAATTGGTGTCCGGCTTCGCAGTCGGCGGTGTCAGATTTGGAAGTTGAAAATAAGGAAACTAATGGGAGTTTGTGGTATTTCCGTTATCCTTTGAGCGATGGTTCGGGATACATTGAAGTTGCCACTACGCGCCCGGAAACGATGTTAGGTGATACCGCCGTAGCTGTAAATCCCAAGGATGAAAGATACAAACATCTGATTGGTAAGGCGGTGAGACTGCCGATTCTCGATCGCGATATTCCCATTGTCGGCGACGATTTTGTCGAGGCTGAGTTTGGAACGGGTTGCGTAAAAGTTACTCCAGCTCACGATCCCAATGACTTTGCGATGGGCAAGCGTCATGACCTGCCGTTAATTAATATTATGAATAAGGACGGCACTCTCAATGAGAATGCTGGTGAATTTAACGGTCAAGAACGCTTTGCCGCGCGGCGAAATATCGTCGCAAAATTAGAAGAACTGGGTAATTTAGTTAAAATCGAAGCTTATAAGCATACGGTACCATATAGCGATCGCGGCAAAGTACCTGTCGAGCCATTACTATCAACTCAATGGTTCGTTAAAATTCGTCCGATGGCGGATAATTGCCTGGAGCATTTAGATAGCCAGAATTCCCCCGAATTCGTCCCCCAACGCTGGGGAAAAGTCTATCGGGATTGGTTGGTTAAATTGCAGGATTGGTGCATCTCACGGCAATTGTGGTGGGGGCATCAGATTCCGGCTTGGTATGCTGTAAGTGAATCTGGTGGTGAGATCACTGATAATACACCGTTCTTTGTCGCGAAAAGTGAAGCAGAAGCGCGGGTACAAGCGATCGAGCAGTTCGGCGCGGATGTAAAATTAGTTCAAGATCCTGACGTATTAGATACCTGGTTCTCATCGGGATTATGGCCGTTTTCGACGCTCGGTTGGCCAGAAAATACTACGGATTTGGAGATGTACTATCCGACTTCGACGCTAGTTACTGGTTTTGATATTATTTTCTTCTGGGTAGCTCGCATGACGATGATGTCGGGATATCTGACTGGTAAAATGCCATTTAAAGATGTCTATATTCACGGGTTAGTACTCGATGAAAATGGTAAGAAGATGTCGAAGTCTTCTAACAATGGAATCGATCCATTATTACTAATTGATAAATACGGCACTGATGCACTGCGATATACTTTAGTTCGCGAAGTAGTAGGTGCGGGGCAAGATATTCGGATTCAATATAACCGCAAGACTGACGAATCAGAATCCGTCGAAGCCAGCCGGAATTTTACTAATAAAATCTGGAATGCAGCGCGATTTGTAATGCTGAGCTTCGAGAGTTCGGAGTTTAAGATCGATCGCGACAACTTGACAGTTCCCACAGTTGAATCGCTAGAAGTAGCTGATAAATGGATTCTCTCGCGTTTCCATCAAACAGTGCAGCAAACTAGCGATAATATCGATCGATATGCTTTAGGCGATGCAACTAAAGGCTTATATGAATTCTTCTGGGGGGACTTCTGCGACTGGTATATCGAACTAGTTAAGTCGCGGTTACAAGAAGGTGCAGATCCGGCAAGTAAATTAGTCGTGCTGCAAACTTTGGCGTTTGTTTTGGATGGGATTTTAAAGTTACTGCATCCATTTATGCCACACGTAACGGCAGAAATTTGGCAGACTTTGACTGAGAGCGATGAGCTGCATGACATCTCAACCCAAGCATATCCTACAGCCGATCGATCTCTAATTAATCCCGAACTCGATCGCGAATTCGATCTCCTCATCGGCGTCACGCGGACTATCCGCAATCTCCGCGCCGAAGCCGATCTCAAACGCGCCATTAAAGTCGCAATTATCATCCAAAGCGACAGTGTTACCGAGCGAGAAATCTTAGAGCGCGGGAAAACTTATCTGTGCGATTTGGCACAGATCGAACAGCTTACCATTGTTGATAAGTTAGCCGCAGAACCAACACGCTCTATTGCAAGTGTCTTTGCAACGGTGCAGATTATCTTACCATTGACTGGAGTTGTCGATCTCGAAGCTTTCAAAGCTAAAATTCAGAAGAAGATCGATAAAATCGATAAAGAAATCGAATCGATTCACGGTCGTTTAAATAATACTAAATTTATCGAACGTGCCACGCCGGAAGTGGTTCAACAGACTAAGGATAGTTTGGTGGAGACTGAAAAGCAAAAGGAAATCTTACAGGAAAGATTGCAACAATTTTAAGAGGATAATTTTTTAGTACTGTCATACCAGCAGTAGGCTGTTGACAATTGGCGCACGTGGCGATCTAACTGTCAATTTGTCTCAGTGTCATCAGCCGATCGGATGTTGTATTAAATATGTAGTGTTATGTTATGATTTTCCAGTAGTATTAGCAGGTAGTTAAAAGGAAGACCCGACGATTGACTCTTTCCAGTTCTTAGCGATTTGGATCTATGACAATAGCCCTGTCCCTATTTGCAATTTCTACTGCGGCAATTATCTTTTTTAGCCATCGGCTTTTATGCTATTTGCGACATTTTCAGGAAAGAAATTACAGTCCCAAGTTATTTAAGGATTGGTTATTAAAAAATAGGATCTATGATAAAAAGGGTAGTTTAATTGCTACCCTCGCTGCTATAGCAACCACAATTACCAGCCAGAGTCGAGTCAGTTCTCTCTTAATTTGTACGATCGCGATGGCTGCTTTTATTTGCCTAAGTTTATGGGAAGGCGATCCTCGCGAAGTCGGCTACCCGGTATTGTTACCAACTCCAAGAGTCATCATAACTTATGGTTTGGCGTTAAGTTTGTATGCGATTTCATTGGTCTCGATCGTTGCGATGCTCGATCGCATTGCCAACCTCAGTATGTCCGCTTACTGGCTACTCATCATCATCGCGATCCAATCTTCACCACTCTGGCTGTTGCTGGCAAATACGATCGTCATCCGCGCTGTTTATCGTCCGCTGTAGAAGCCTAAAAAACCGCCCCAAATCGTTAAATTTGGAGCGGTTGGTAGTCTTATCGATCGCTAATTAGATCGCATTAACCCCCAGCTACAGCCGGAACGATACTTACTTGGTCGCCATCTTTGAGCGGAGTGCCAGGGCCATCGAGGAAGCGGATATCTTCATCATTGACATAGAGGTTGAGAAATCTCCGTAATTGACCCGCATCATCGCAGAGTCGGGCTTTAACGCCGGGACAGGCAGTTTCAAGTGCATCTAGCAGCTCGGTAATACTACTACCTTCACATTCGATCGTCGCGCGATCGCTGGTGAATTTTTGAAGTGCAGTGGGAATTAATACTTTGACAGTCATTTGATGAGATGGGAGGTGGGAGTTGGGAGATGGGAGACGGGGGGACGGGGGGACG
>NZ_JANMZA010000589.1:0-2504 GCF_031382685.1 Chamaesiphon sp. OTE_8_metabat_110
AAACTATATAGTTGTCTAGGTTCAGTGGTGAAGGTAGTTGGCTCTAGGAGCGACTTTCGTCGATTCCGCTGGGCTGTTTCCCTCGACCGCTTTACTAATATATCTTGTCTGCCTAGGATTGTCAACCCTTTTTGGGAAATTTGTTTAATCCTCGGCTGCGTCAAGCTTTGCGATAGATGTTGGGGCTGAGATCCCCACTTTTTAAGAATGTTTTTTGTCTGGTCTTGCCAAAAATAATCAATCGGATCGCTGTATTATAGGGTGTGAAATGATTTGCGCGATTTGACAAGCCTGGAAAATATTGATGATTGCTGCTTAGTTGTTTCGGGTAAGCATAGATCGAGATTGTAGTTTATCAAACGACACAGATCGGTTCAACCTGCTTTGACTGTTACGGAATACAGGCTTTTGCAAGCTGTCTAGTTGCAAGCGTAGAAGAAGTTTTAATGTCACCAGACTATAGATTCTGAAGGGGCAATCGTTAGCACTCGATCGTGATAGCACAGGAAAATAAGCTCGTTGAAACCCGATCGAGTCGGACTAGCAGAGGTAGACAGTTAAAGATGGAGCGAGGATCGTTATACACATAATCCAAGTTGCTACTTAATACTTAAAGTGGTTGAAGCCACTGTCTTGCAAGTCGGCGTTTGAGGAATAAATCTGAGTAGCATAAGAGTTAAGTCTGTGAAAGCTAGACTCAAATAGGATTGTTACAGCAGCATAAGACCATATTTACATTGAAAAGAATGTTATGATCTATATACGTTTGCCGCTCGATCTTCAGCGATAAGGAGCAAGAGTCGGGGACTACAATCACTACTTTTGTCGTTCACACTACATGGTTTTTTGGAAAAGTTTATTTAGTGGTGGCGATACGGCTACTGAAGCTAAAGCAGGTACCTTCGTTGATACTGCTGTAAAAGTAACTGGACTCAATCTACCTCAGAACAGTCAAATTTTTTTCAGTACAGATCGAGATCTCGATTTATACGAGCTAGAAGAGCTATGCGATATCGTCGGTTGGTCGCGGCGTCCGCTTCGCAAGGTCAAGAAAGCACTTCAAAATAGTTTTATTGTGGTTTCGATGTGGGAAGTCAGGGGTGCGACAAAGAGAATGATCGGGTTTGCCCGCGCTACCTCTGATGGTGCATTTAATGCAACTGTTTGGGATGTGGTGGTACATCCTGATTTTCAGGGTCAGCGATTGGGTAAGGCGATGATGAAGTATACGATCGATAAGATCCGCGCTGAGGATATTAGCAATATTACGTTGTTTGCTGATGCTCATGTGGTGGGCTTTTATGGTGGCATGGGATTTGTTGAAGATCCTGAAGGTATTAAGGGGATGTTTTGGTATCCTGACTAGGTTTAAGTAATTTTTAGACCTTAACGATCGAACGTGCCAATCGTATGTTATGATGGTTGAGACAAACAACGGGGTGTAGCGCAGCTTGGTAGCGCGCCTGCTTTGGGAGCAGGATGTCGTAGGTTCAAATCCTGTCACCCCGATTTTTAAAACATCTATATCTAGCGAAAAGTTCTTGTGAAGATGCCAATTTAGGCACTATGGCAAGAATTTTTTGTCGTTAATGCGGTGATTGCAAGTATTAGCGGCGCTCGTCGCTCCGGTGAACCAATGAGCTTCGCCTGAAGCACAAACTATCGATATCAATGTGGTAACTGATGTATCCAAAACGATAGTTCGGGAATAGTAATGACACTTTTCAGGTATCCTCTAAACGATTGCTCAGTCACTACTGATATCAAAATATTCTCGCCAATAACTAATTAGGCCGTTTCTTACCTCAATGACGATTGCGTCATCCGAGTAACTACGCTGCCCTGTAGCTTTCTCGGTGTCCTCATAGTGCCATTCCACCGCAGCACGATTGCCATCGACGATCGTGCGCTGAATGGTAATCGTCACATCGGTATAATATTGCCCAAACTTGGCAATTTCTTCCCGAATTTTAGCCTGCCCTTGCCACCGTTGACCGGGGACAATAAGCTGGGCATCAGGTGTAAATAACTGCGCTAAGGCATCGGCATCACGAGCGACCCAGGCATCTTTGGCGAGGACAATCAGGGCGTGCATCTGTTGGGGCGATGAAATATTTTGAGTTTCAGATAGATCCATATGAGGTATTAAGTTAGCAAGGATAAGTCCGATCTCCGAAAGCTAGTAGCATCGGTTAAAGCCATTGGTAGAGATTAATTGACGATTAAATTCCGTTCGAGAGTGAAATATGCGTAACTTCAGTTTTATTGGCGATCGAGGAGATCGAATACTTTTTAGCAATTTGGGTGTACTTTTAACTGTATGGTATGTTATTTTCTAGTCGGCAGCGATCGATTTGGTTGGCAATAATCATAAAAAGTTAAGTTTAATAACTAGTTGTCAAGAATCATGTATTTTAACTCAGAGCATAGGATAAGAAGATTGAAGCAATAGTTCCCTAGCATGAGTTAAACCGATTAGAATAGCCTGAGTTAAGTACTAAAAA
>NZ_JANMZA010000675.1:0-14464 GCF_031382685.1 Chamaesiphon sp. OTE_8_metabat_110
GCGCGAGACAAGAACCAGCGGTAGGTGCCATCTCGCCCGCGCAGCGGAAATGTGTCTTCCCAATATTCACCCGTTTCTCACGATCTCAAAGCTCCCTTACGGGCGATTTCTAACTTGTCAGTCTGGATCGAAGAAGATTTAGAAGGTAAGTTACCACCCGATACAGAGCAACAGTTCGATCTCCTCCGCACCCGCGTCAAACGGATGGAGTCGATGATTGACTCTCTGCTACTGTACGCTCGCGCAGGGCGGCAAGAAGCGCGATTAGAAACCTTCGACCTCGCCGAACTCCTGAACGAGATTATTGACTCTATTGCCCCGCCAGAAGGCTTTAGAATCGACATTCAGCCACTGCTACCAACGCTTACGACCAAGCGCGTATTTTTGAGCCAAGTCTTAACCAACTTAATTAGCAACGCCATCAAACATCATAATTCTGTCACCGGAAATCTGCACATTTGGGCGATCGAACATCCCGACTGCCATGAATTTATCATCGAAGATGACGGCCCAGGCATCGCTCCCGAACATCACGAAAAAGTCTTTGCGATCTTTACAACTCTCAAAGTTAAGGACAGTAGTGATAGTACGGGCATTGGGTTGGCGATCGTCAAAAAGATCGTCGAAACCGAGCAGGGTACGATTCGGTTAAAGTCGAGTTTGGGACAGGGGACAACTTTTTATGTGACTTGGCCAAAAAGTCCTGGTTAGAAGACACATCCCCGACTTCCAAAATTATTTTCTGCGAATGGAGCTGATTACTTATGACTTCTGCTGCTATTAAAAATGAAGATTTGGCTAAAAATGTCGATCGAGTAAATGATGAAGAAATCGTTCATACCTTAAATCGTCAAGGTGAACCTTTGACTTACAGCATTAAAGATTCCTTTTGGAATCCTCAAGCCTATGATTACTTGAAGGAGCAAGAAAAACTATTCGACCGCCATCTGCCAGAATTAATAAAAAATTATGCTGGTCGATATGTCGTGTTTGAAAATGGTTTAGTCATTGATTCGGATGAAGATGAAAATGTTTTGTTAGATCGTATTTGTGACACCGAATTTTATCAGCAGCGACCTGATGCTATCCTGTTCGCATTTGTACCTAGATCGCTGCCAGTTAACAGCATTAAAAACTAGAGATTCTGCTACTTTTTAGAGGCTTGGGTCAGATAACTACAGGAACTTATTTTCTAATTCAAGCAAGTTTTGATAATAAAACGTATTTTCGTGCCAGAGTACTTGCCATTCCTGATGATATTTTGAATGGTGAAGTGATTATTGGTAGAAATATTCTCAATCGTTATGTCATCACCTTCAATGGGCCAAAGCTAAAATTTACAATTTCTGACTGACAAAGACTATATAGCGATCCTAAATGAGAAGCTTAACCCTCTTATTCTTACCTTTGCGACCTCTGCGCCTCTGCGGTTAAATTTATTAGTATTTAAGTATTAATAAATAAGAAGATGATTTAGGATTGCTATATAATAGTAATTTTGTCAGCCAACAGCAAATTCTGTAAACTGTCGCATGTAGATCGAATGGAATCCATTCACGATATTTTGCTTATCAATACCCATCTCTGCAAGTTTGACAGCAATATCAAATTCGGTGCCATTGTGTTGAATCCAGATTTTGCCATCTTTAATATCTAGATGCACCACACAACCATAGATGCGGTGCTTATTCCGCCAACCTACATGTAGTAATTGATAATGATTTCGCTCTAGATCGAAGACTAACTGCGATTCAACTTCACGATCGCTAGAACCATAAGCAGCCAATTCAGTAAGTAAATCTTGGATGTTAGTTTGATATTCAGTTAATTCTGCCATTTGACAATCTCCTCAGCTTCTGGCTCATAAACTGCTAGTTTGAGTTGATGTTGTTGAATCGTGGCTTGGACAAATGGAAGTTGAAAGAAAGAATCATAGGTACTTAATGGAATAGCCAAGTACAATTTATATTCAGGGTATTGTTCTCTCATCAGCAATCGATAGTTTAAATATTGTCCGAGTGCTGTATGAAATTCCGAAACAGCCGAACCACTGAGAAAGCTTTTTACTTCAACTGCAATTTTTTCATTTTCTCGCTCGGCTGCAATTACTTTTTCTGCACCTAAATCGACATAGAGCGAACCCAGTCCAAATTCCAGTGAGAGAGGATCGTGAGTTATCGTCCAACCATCATGTTGTAAGGCAGTTTTTACTACATTATGAAAAATATCGCGTGCAGACATAGCAGATGATAGTCGTCGATCGATAACTAAATCGTAACATTACTATCGATCGATCTTGGAGGATTCTTGACCCTAACACAATTTTGTTACAATCAGATACTGTCCGATCTATATTGTCCGTATTTCCAAACATCCTCTGATGGATCGCCGTATGCAAAACGAGCTAAACTTATCGAATTCCGTCAACACCGCTGCTGTGAGCGATCGCCAACTGACACAATTTTTTCCAGGCGATAGCGAACTCGCCACCCAAATGCGCGCCCTCGACTGGTCGCAAACCCCACTGGGTGCGGTGGAGACTTGGCCGCCAAGCTTATGCACATCAGTGAGCATTTGTCTACAATCTCGCTTTCCGATGCTGATTTTTTGGGGGCAGGAGATGGTGATGCTCTATAACGATGCTTACCGTCCGATGTTGGGAACGAGCAAACATCCTTACGCACTCGGACAGCGCGGACGAGAGTGCTGGTGGGAAATTTGGCAGGAAATCGGGCCGATGCTGGACGGCGTATTGACGCAGGGCGAGGCAACGTGGTGTGATGATGGGTTGTTGTTGCTCGATCGCAATGGATATCTGGAAGAATGTTACTTCACATTTTCCCATAGTCCGATTTTGGATGAAACGGGGAATGTGGGTGGCATCTTTACGGCTGTGACAGAGACGACTAAGCGGGTTCTGGGCGAACGTCGCTTGGGCACCTTGAGCGAACTTGCCGCCCAGACGGCAGGACTGATAACGGTTACAGCCGCATGTAAAGCGAGTACTGCGGTGCTGGCTAAAAATCCTGACGATCTGCCGTTTGTGCTGCTCTATTCAGTCGATCCCATAACTGGGCAAGCGAGCTTAACTGTGGCAACGGGAGTGACACCAGGGACGGAAACCAGCCCGATCGAAGTCAATTGCGCTGAGGCAGATACGGATTTGAGCCGTTGTTTTAGGCAAGTTCTGGAAACTGGTAAATCCCAACTATTCGATCTGACCGATTCCGCAAAGCGGACGCTACGCGAACGGATCGATTGGTCTAACCAATCCCTCGCGCTCATCCCCACAACTGCGGTGACGATGCTAGTCACTCGATCGGCACAAGCAGGGTTGGCACACATCTGTGTGGTGGGCGTAAGTCCGCGTCGGGTATTCGATCGAGATTATCAGGATTTCTGTGAGCTAGTAGCCGGACATTTGGCTACAGCCATCGCCACCGCTCGATCGCTTGAGGAAGGACGCAAACGCACCATCGCTCTAGCCGAAATAGATCGGGCTAAAACAGTATTTTTTAGTAATGTCAGCCACGAATTTCGCACGCCGCTAACGTTGATGCTCGGCCCGTTAGAGGAGCTGTCACATTCATTAACCGATCGCATCCAACCTGCCGAGCTAGCACAGCTCCAACTGATCCAGCGCAACGGCATCCGCCTCCAAAAGCTGGTCAATACGCTGCTAGATTTCGCACGGATTGAAGCTGGGCGGATTCAGGCATCTTACGAGCCAACGGATTTGGCTACTTATACCGTCGAGCTGGCGAGTATGTTTCGATCGCTCGTCGAGCGGGCTGGGGTGGAGCTAGAAATCGACTGTCCGCCTCTGTCGGTACCCGTGTACGTCGATCGCCAGATGTGGGAAAAGATCGTCTTCAATCTGATTTCCAATGCCTTCAAGTTTACATTTTCCGGTACGATCGCCGTGCGGTTGCAAGCTGTGGGGGATGCAGTAGAATTGAGCGTCCGCGATACTGGAGTAGGCATTCCCACCGCCGAACTACCGCGACTATTCCAGCGATTTTATCGCGTCAGTGGCACCCGATCGCGCACGTATGAAGGTTCGGGGATCGGGCTAGCCTTTGTCAAAAGGTTAGTCGAGCTGCATCAAGGCTCGATCGCTGTCACCAGCGTCGAAGGTGCGGGTACTTGTTTCACCATTACCATTCCCACCGGGACGGCTCATCTACCCCCAGATCGGATCGGTGCGACTCGCACTCTCATCTCTACGGCAATCGGCGCAAACGGTTTTGTCGAAGAAGCTGCAAGCTGGGTGTCGTTGGATACTACCCGATTAGCCGATTTGAGTCCCGATCTAATCGTCCAGTCTTCAATTTTACCCGTCCTCGATCGTCAACCCGATCGCACTGCCAGAATTCTCATGGCAGACGACAACGCCGATCTGCGCGATTACTTGCTGCGGCTGCTGAGTCCGCAGTACAAAGTAGTAGCAGTAGCCGATGGAGTCGAGGCACTAGCCGCAATCCGCCACCAGATCCCCGATTTGGTCTTGGCAGATATCATGATGCCCAACCTCGATGGACTGAGCTTGTTGAGAGCAATCCGCAGCGACCCGCAAACCAGAGAAATCCCGATTATCTTGCTGTCGGCTAGAGCGGGGGAAGAGGCTCGGCTGGAAGGACTAGCAGCCGGAGCTGATGATTATATTACTAAGCCCTTTTCTGCCCGCGAACTGCGAGTGCGCGTGGAGGTAACATTGAAACTAGCCCAAATGCGCCGGGAAGCGACGCTGCGGGAGCAAGCCTTACGACTGGAAGCCGAAACAGCCAAAGCGCAATTTGAAAGCATTTTAACGAGTATTCGGGATGGCTTCTATGTACTCGATCGCGATTGGTGCTTTACCTATGTCAACGATCGCTTTTGCGAGATGATGGCAATGTCCCGCGCACAACTCCTGGGTGGCAATATTTGGGAGTTGTTTCCCCCATCCGTCGAGACTGAGGTGTACGGACATTTTCATCAGGCAATCCGCGATCGCACTCCCAATCAGTTTGAAAACTTTTACCCTGCTTGGCAGCGGTGGTACGAACACCGCATTTATCCGTCACCGAGTAGCCTGACGATTTTTGTCGCGGAGATTACCGAGCGCAAACTTGCCGAAGCCAAACTGCACGAGACGATGACATTGCTAAATGCGATCGGCGATTATTCAATAGATGCCATTTTCGCCAAGGACAGAGCGGGGCGATTGTTATTCGGCAATCCTACGATGTCCAACTACTTTGGTAAGCCAGTCGCCGAACTACTGGGCAAGGACGACTTTTTCGTGCTCCAAGACAATGCAGCAGCCGCAGCAATTCGCGCTAACGATCTATCCATCATCGCATCGGGTGTCCCCGCAGTGTTTGAAGAGTCGATCGTCATCGGCGGAAATGTGCGGACTTTCCTTTCCACCAAAGCCCCACTGCGCGACGTAAATGGCAATGTTTTGGGGATCGTCGGCATCGGACATGATATTACCGATCGCAAACTCGCCGAAGTAGCCCTAGCCGATCGCAACCAGGAGCTAGACAGTTTCGTCCATACCGTCTCTCACGATCTTAAAGCTCCCTTACGGGCGATTTCTAACTTGTCAGTCTGGATTGAAGAGGATTTAGAAGATCGGTTGCCACCAGCCAGCCAGCAACAGTTTCGGCTCCTCCGCACCCGCGTCAAACGAATGGAGTCAATGATTGATAGCTTGTTGCTGTACGCCCGCGCAGGGCGGCAAGAAGCGCGGTTAGAAACCTTTGACCTCGCCGAACTCCTGAGCGAGATTATCGACTCTCTCGCCCCGCCAAAGGGCTTTAAGATCGACATTCAGCCACCGCTACCAACCCTTATGACCAAGCGGGTATTTTTGAGTCAAGTCTTGACCAACCTCATTAGCAACGCCATCAAACACCATACTTCTGTCACCGGAAATCTAAATATTTCGGCGATCGAACATCCCGACTACCATGAATTTATCCTCAAAGATGATGGCCCCGGTATCGCCCCCGAAAATCACGCCAAAGTCTTTGAGATCTTCCAAACTCTCAAGGTTAAGGAGAATAGCGATAGTACGGGCATTGGGTTGGCGATCGTCAAAAAGATCGTCGAAGCGGAGGAAGGCACCATTCGGCTAGAATCGGGTTTGGGCGAGGGGACAACTTTTTATGTCACTTGGCCAAAGAGTCATTAAATCGGTAGGTTGGGTTGCGGATGCGCGCTCTGGAGGTTTCCTCCAGATTGAGCGCACCAAGCAGAAGAATAAAACCCAACCCACGCAGCTATTGGTGAGTGGGTTGGGTTTCTACGATCTATTCACTATCCACTATCCACTACTTAAAATCTTTGCTCGAATTCGACAATCGCGCGATTTTCACCGAAGAGATTGGTGGAGCCGCGCAGTAATATTTGGTCGCTAACGCGGTAGCGGAGGCTGTAATAAGGTGACTCATTATTGGTAAGAATTTTGAACACTGAAGCAGAGACTCTGGGCGTAATTTCAGTACCGATTTCCGCCGCAATCCCAAAAGTGGAACTAGCATTAGATTTCGAGTCTTTGGTAATCGTGGGAAAGAGTCGAAAATCGCTCAGGCTCAAGACATCACCGATCCGCTCCTGGAGGGTGTTGAGGAGATTGGAGCTAGCGAGGCTGATTACTCCCAGTCCGATGTCGCCGCCCGATGTCAGGCGTTCGGCGAGCGCACCACCGAGGAGGAGGACTATTTCTGGCTGGCTGCGGGCGGGAGTACTGGTGAGTTCGATCCGTTGGGTGAGTTGACTGGCGAGTCCCGCGACGCGAGCTTCGACTTGGACGGTTTGCACCGAACCCAAACTGGTGGTGTAGAAGTCGGCGGGTTGATTGATTTCGCCATTGGCAGTCCGGGCGGTGAGGCTGCGTTGCGCCAAACCAGCGGAAGCACTTTCGAGGGTTCTGGCAAACAAGCGTAAATTCAAGACGGGATCGGTGCCGAGTGTGGGGAAGAAGTCGGCGGTTTGGGGGCCGCTAGCTAGGCGAAATTGGGTCGTAAACAGGTTAACCGAGCCTTTTTGGAGTTGAACTTGTCCGAAGGGCAGAGGGTTGTCTACGGTGCCGTCGAGGTCGATTTTGCCAGTGGCAATAAAGTTTAAAATTGGCGCGCGGGTAATTTGGAGGTTATCGCCGAGAGTGAGGTGGAGGTTGCGAAGCTGGGTGGCATTGGGGTTGGGTACTTCTGCGATGACTGGCTGGACGCCCAAAATGGTCGAAGTAGTCTGGCTAGAGGAGTCGGGTAAGAAAACTTGCCCGTTACTGAGTTGGACATCGCCAGTCAAAATCGGGTTGAGAGCGGTACCGAGGACGATGAGATTCCCATTGACATCGCCTTTGTATTTGTCTTTGAGATCGACGGCAATCCCATTCATTTGGACGGATAGCTGTTTGCTCGGATCGATCGAGAATGAGTCAGAAATCGGGATGATGCCAGCGACGTTCACTTGTCCGCGATTGAATTTTCCAGTTAATTTTTGCACGTCAATTCGATCGAAATCAAAGACAATATCGCCATTAATATCTGTCAGTGGTTCGGGCAGGGCGACACTTTTAATTCGTCCTTTGGTAATATTTGCCGTACCGCTGGCGGAGAGGCTTTCAAATCCGCCTTCGGGTTTCATTTTACCGTCGATTTTGAGGGCGATTTTTCCCTGTCCGTCCAGCCATTGCAGTTGTTGTTTGCTGAAGACATCGAGGATCTGTAAGCCCTGATTTTGGAGGCTCAAATCGATTGTGAGATCGTTACTCGCTGGGGGAGTGAGGGCGAAGGGAAGTTGATAGGGAATACTGCCTGTTATCTTAATCCGATCTGCTCGATCGACCAGCGGACTATTGGCAAAGGTGGCATCACTATCAAAACTGAGTCTTCCATCGTTGTAGTTAAAATTACCGCTGACATCTTGGAGCTTGGTGGTATTGAGTTGACCGTTTTGGAGGGAGACTTCGCCACTGGCGCGAGGATTGGCTAGAGTGCCCTGGATTTGTGCCGTGAGGTTAATTCCGCCTGTGATGTCTACGGGCAGCTCGACGAGGCTAGTAAGGGACTTAACGGGGAAGTTTTGGATATTGACTTTGGCGTTTTGATTATCGGCTCCAAAATCGCCGACGATCGCAATTTGGCTGTCTTCAACTGTCAGGTTGAGTGGCTCGAAATGTAGTTTACCATTGCGCCAGTTGCCAGTAGCAACGATCCGATCGAGGGTGTAGCGTTCGAGTTGCCAGTTAGAGCCAGCAATATTAAAATCGCTGGTAATGCCTGTTTTTGGGCTATTAGCGATCGCGATCTCGCCGCTAAAATCGCCCTGAAGGTTGCCCACATCGGGCAGCATATTTTCTTGCTGCTGGCGATCTGCTTGACGATTTAGCCACTGTCTGAGTTCGGAGAGCCGCCGCAATTCTTGATCGAGCGATTGGGGTCGATCGATTAGTCTAGCGGTTTCGGTGCCCAAATCGGCGGCGGTGCCGTATTTGCGCTGGGCGAAGGGCGTATAGACATCCTTGGTACTAAAGATTTGGAGTAAGTTCCGCACGTCTTCGATGTTGCCTTTGGGGACTTGCAATTTGGCTTGGAAGGTGGGGTTCGTCGTGCCAGGAGTCAGGCTGGCAGCGATCTGGTAGGTGTAGGCACCGCGTTGGATTTCATTGTTGAGTGTCAATTGTCCGTTGGCATAGCGGAAGTTAGCCAGCAGTCGATCTCCTTGAAAAGCACCGAAGATCGGATTGATGACGGCGATTTGGCTACCAGTAACGCCATAATTAGCCAAGTCTACTTCTAAATTACCTGCGGCAATGCCATCGAAGCGATATGCTTGCAGTCCGGTATTTTTCGGAATCCACGGCTGGATTAAAGAGATCGGTAAACCAGTTACATTGAGACTGAGTTTCTTGTCTACTACGGTGCCTGTCGCGATCGTCTCTTGTTGCTTGAGATCGAAGCTTTGGGGTTGCAAATTGCGATCGAGTGATAGTGCCAGTCTATCGGTTTTACCAGTGAAGGCGATATCTACTCCTTGTCCGGGATTTGCTTGAATATTCCCCACTAAATTCGGATCGAATTTTAAAGTACCGACTTGGAGATTAGTTAATGTTGTCGATCCTACTATTTGGAGATTGGCAAGATTATTACTTTGCAGGCTGCCACCGACTTGCCAGTCACCAGTAAGCTGTCCGGCTAGGCGATCGAATTTAGGGACATTGGCAGGTATGTATGTTGCTAGCTTACTAATATTCAACCGATCGGCGATGATGTTACCTTGCCATTTACCCCGATCGAGACTGAGATTATTAACGCGGACATTCCCACCAAGAATACTGCTAATTTTGCCATTGCCACTAGCCCGAACTCGTTCTAATTCTGGCGTATTCAAGTTACCACTTGCTTGAAAGTTACCAACTAATAAACCTGTCTGAATTTGAGCAGGTATATTTTGATTTAATGTGCCGAGTTTTAAGCCACGTACTGATAAATCGCTTTGCCATGCTCCCGCCGCAACTTTTAAATTATTCGCTCCGATCTCACCACCATTAGCGAGCTGTAATTTACCATTGCCACTAGCTTGAATTGCGGCTGGTGTTAATTTATTGACATTGCCAGCAACACTAAAATTACCACTAACTTTACTCGTTTGCAGTTGGGGTACTAATTGGTTATTAATCGTCCCTAACTTCAGATTTGCGATCGCCAAATTGCCCGACCAATTGCCATCAGCTAATTTGAGATCTGTAGCGCGAATGTTACTATCAGCGAGACTTAAATTGCCATTTCCAGCTACCTGTAAACGGTCGAGATTAAATTTAGTTAACTCCCCCGCCGCCGCAAAATTCCCACTCAATCGAGCTGGTGCTAATGCCGTAGTAACTATGTTAGTAACACTACCTAATTGAAGCCGATCGATTCCAAAATTACCGCGCCATTTTCCCGCATCGATTTGTAGTTGACGGGCGATAATATTACCACCAGCCAAACTTAATCTACCATCACCCGCAATCCGCAAATTTTCAGGTTTGAGCTGTTTGAGATTCCCGGCAACTTGCAGATTACCGTCGAGTTTTGCCGCTCTAAACTTCAGCGGAATTTCTGGAGCCAACCCACCCAGAACTAGCCCCGCAGATTGGAAGTTTCCCTGCCATTTACCGCGATCGAGTTGTAAGTTACTGCCGACAACTCGACCTTGGGGAAGATCGATACTGCCTGCACCCGTACCCCGAATCGATTCGGGTGCAGTAGATTTGAGATTACCTGCGAGGTTAGCCGTACCGCTGAGGCGTCCGCCAACTTGCGAATTGAATTCAGCTAGCTGAAGATTTTTAGTCGTAAAAACACCCTGCCAATCACCATTGTTCAGCGTAAGATTTTCTGACTGAATTTCACCAGCTTTAAATTTAATATTGCCGCGTCCTTGCGCCGCGATCGTTGTCGGACTAATTTTAGTTAAATTATTACCACTAACTTGAAAATTACCGCTGGCAATCCCGGCGGGTAGCTGACTTTTAGGTGCGGTTGATGGGAGTACCGATCCACTATTACTCGGTTGAATTTGAGCGAGATCGATCGCCTTACTACTGAGATTAGCTTGCCAAATACCTCGATCGATCTTAATCCGATCGGCTGTCACTCGTCCGGCTGGTAATTGTAAATTTAACTGCCCTTGCGCTTGAACCCGTTCGATGCCCAGATCCGCATTTAAGCCCGCCGCCTGAATATTACCAGCTAATTTACCGCGATAATTAGCTGCTAACTTTAAACCACCAATTTCGGCTAATTGCTGAGTGTCTAAATTCTGCGGTTGTAAATTTAGCCGCCAGTTAGTCTTAGATACTTCCCCCGTCGCCTGTACCTTGCCCCCAGCAACCGCTAGCGTCGCGCCTTTGACAAGTGTTAGCCCCTGCGGCGTAACTGTAAGATCGGCACTCACTGGATAAGTTGCTTGGGGTGCGCTTACCTTCAGATTGGTGTAGATATTGGCTCCAGTGCCCCCGATCGTGCCGCGTACCGCAGTATTACCGATTCGTACCCCTGCGGGTAATTTAGCACCGTACAGCCGACTCAGGGCGTCTCCCTGAAGCCCCTCGCCCTGGACTTGGAAGTTAGTTTCCGGGGTTTTTAAAAATTTAATCTCGCCTTGAGTGGTTATTTTACCACCGAGTTTCGGTTGAGCGATCGCATCGATCGCCATCCGATTGTCTGCTAGTTTAAAGTTACCATTGACCCGATCGATTTGGACGCGATCGACTTGAGTGAGTTGGGTATTATTAAACTGTCCCGAAAAAATCGGCTGGTCTAATTTGCCCGTCAATTGCAACTGAGCGACAGCCGCACCTGAGAGCGGAAATGGCGATTTGAGATCGATACTTTTAGCTAGATCTGGCAAGGCAACCGGGGCAGTCCGAGCGCTTAATTGATAACCAGTTTGGTAATTGAGATTGCCATTAACTACCCCCGCGACCCGATCGTATTTAGTCGTGACATTATTAAACTTAACCTCGCGATCGGATACATTAATGTAGCCATTAATCTCATCCAAACTGCGCGGCACTTGGTTAATTGTCAGTTTGCCATTATTTACTAATAGGTTACTACTAATCCGCAGATATTTCTGCGGTTGAATCGCTAAAGTCAGATCGCCATCAACGGTACCGCGATCGATAACAACTTCCGGGATCTTAAAAATCCGCGTTGCAGCGGCAGCATCTAGCTTTTGACCCTTGACAACTAACTGAGTTTCACCGTTGGCAATAACGCTATTACCCCGCACATTTACCTGTCCGTCCGCCCCAAACTGTGCCCCACCCTCAAACTTAACCCGATCTTGCCGATCGCTAACATCTGCTTGGAGATCGATTTTACTAATAGTAATCGGTTGCGGTGTCTGACTGTAAGGGACGATAACTACTCGGGCATTATCTATTTCGACCGTACCGACTTCCACTTTAATTGGTGGTGAATCTTGCTTATCTTGAGCTGGAATAGTCAGCCACTTACCACCCGCATTTTGAGCTAGATAAATCTGCGGCGAATTCAACCTCACATCTAACTTTAACTTTTTCTCAACCAAAAATTTGAGCGGATCGAAACCGACGATCGCTTCCGGAGCCTCGACAGAGTTTAGATCGCTACCGTTGGTAGGAAGCTTGGCATTTTTAAGCCGAATTTCATTAAACCAAACACTATCGACAGCGCCCAAACTTAGCGGACGTTTGAGACTCTTAGTTAACTCCCGATCGATTAGGGGTACGAGATTATCTTTTGCCCACCACTGACCGAATCCCAGCGCCGCAATTAACAACAAGAATAAGCCCAAACCAATCTTGCTGCCAGTTTTTAAAAATAACTTCAGCCACCGACGAGATCTATCTGGTGAATTAGGCGTCAATTGCGGCTGGGGTAGAGACGAAGATCGATCTTTAGGCTGGGTTTTCACTCTTGGCTCGACCTATATATCAAAGTCAAAGATAGAAACAGATTAACAAGCTAGACTAGGCTAACATTTACCGAATATCTCTAGTGGTACTAACATATACAGTGCGATCGCTATCTACCTAGATATTGTGCCCAATGTTAGCACTCGATCTCCCCGATCGCAATTCTCGTCTCCAGATGTCTCACGGTGACAGGGTGACAGGGGGAAGGATAGTAACTACATTTACGCCGTTGACTACTAGTTAGCTTGAATGGTTTGGGGGCAAGGATGTTCCGCTTGGATGAAGAGATCGGGATACTAAAAAGTGTTACAAGTAACTAACTCGAATTGTCTCATCGTGAAGCAGTCTTTGAGTCAAATAGCTCGTTCGCCTAGCGTCTCTGGAAGAGAATCGATCTGACCGACAAGCGATAATTTAGGTGTATTTACGATTGCTAAAAGTTGGGAAATGTAATTTCATAATAATAGTCTAAATTCCGAACTTTAACGCGATCGCGATCGGCGTGTCATTACCAAGCAATAATGAGATGAGCAAACAAGCCAATAAATTCAGCCATCTCACTGCAATCGATCGTACCAAACTATCATCACCAGTGCAATTTTTACGCGATCGCGACTTACTCACAGGTCGCATTCTCGATTTTGGCTGTGGGTTGGGTAATGATGTTAAAGTTTTGGCTCAACAGGGTTTCGATATCAGCGGCTACGATCCACACTATCTACCAACCGATCTCACTGGCAAATTTGACACGATCGTCTGTTGTTATGTCCTTAATGTGTTGATGCCAGAAGTCCAGTCCGATGTCTTGATGGAGATCGCGCATTTACTCAAACCGGGCGGTAAAGCTTATTATGCAGTGCGGCGAGACTTAAAGAAAGAAGGATTTCGCGAACATTACGTTCATAAAAAGCCGACTTATCAATGCACCGTCAAACTACCATTCAAATCGATTCAGCTCAATGAATATTGCGAAATTTATGAGTACGTCCATTACAACCATCAATGGAACTCACCCAACAATTGTATCTTCTGCAATCCTCACCGCAAACTAACTTTACTCACCGAATCAGCCACTGCTTATGCGATCTTCGATGGCTATCCCGTCAGCAAAGGTCACGTCCTGATCGTGCCCAAACGTCATATCCACGACTACTTTGAACTACCACCCAAAGAACAATCAGCTTGCTGGTTGATGGCAAATAAAGTGCGAGAAATATTAATGACAGAGTTTCAACCCGATGGTTTTAATGTGGGGATGAATATCAATAAAGCAGCCGGACAAGCGATGAATCATGCCACAATTCATGTCATCCCGCGTTATCAAGGCGATACTCAAAGTCGAAAAAGTGGAATGCGCTCGGTTATTCCCAGGTTGTAGAGATGGGAGATGGGAGATGGGAGATGGGAGTCCTAGTAGGGTGGGCACTGCCCACCATCTAGGTTTCAGACTTTTCTGATGTTACGAATATTTGTGCCGACATACCTATTATCTAAATCCGTACCGTTACTTGCTTCTGGTGCAGATATTCCTTAATCTCCGCCACAGTCGTGTCGTCCCAGTAGGGTGGGCACTGTCTTGTTTCGCTCAACCTGGAGGAAACCTCCAGAGCGCGAACCGCTGCCCACCATCTAGGTTTCAGACTTTTCTGATGTTATGAATATTCGTGCCGACATACCTATTATCTAAATCCGTACCGTTACTTGCTTCTGGTGCAGATATTCCTTAATCTCCGCCACAGTTAATTCGCCGTAATGGAGTAATGACGCCAATAATGCGGCTTCGGCACATCCCTCAGTCACCGCTTGATAGATATGCTCGCAATTTCCCGCTCCACCCGACGCAATCACAGGAACTTCGACAGACATGGCGATCGATCGCGTCAGATCGAGGTCATATCCCGCCTTAGTACCGTCGGCATCCATGCTCGTGACTAAAAGCTCTCCCGCACCCCTTTTGGTGACTTCTTGCGCCCATTTGACCGCATCTAGCCCGGTATTCTCCCGACCGCCTTTGACATAGACATC
>NZ_JANMZA010000594.1:0-2357 GCF_031382685.1 Chamaesiphon sp. OTE_8_metabat_110
GCCTTTTACTGGCTATTCTGGGTGGGTTTGTACCGCTCGTTCTAACTATTCCCCCTTCACAGACATTTTCATCCACATTACTGGATCGAAATTTGCTAGCTCAAACACCAGCACCTTCATCATTTCCTGAAGATCGACCGACTCCACTTACTCCCGCAGTCAAAAAGTCTCGTGTTACCCAGGGTTCGCAATGGAAATTATGCGGTCGCCAACAGAATACCAGCCAGCGGAGTAGTGGCTTTACAGGGGATACTACTGGCACCTATATCAGCAATATTCAAGTCAATCTTTACAGCAATACTTACAGCACAGTTACTTTAAACTGGGCTAACAAAAATTTAAGCAGCGAAACTCTACCAGTTCAGTTTAATGCCTCTTCAGGTGCGGGGAATTGCAATGCAGATTGTCGTTCGACCGCCCAGAGTCAAAAGCGGGGTTCTCGCTGTACGCCTCTGTCTCCACCACCTTATTTAGTCCAAGGTTATGGTTGCGTTCTTCCCAAATATCCAGAGGCAAAATTTGTCACTTGGTTTCATGCAGAGCGAGAAATTGCCTTTCATGCCTACGCAGTGCCGCCTTATCCCGCTTCGCATGGATGTATGCGCCTATTAACTAAAAATCGCGGTGCTGAGTGGATTTATGACAATACTTTGGCTGGGATTACCCAAGTAAAAATCGATGGGAATCCGCTGTCAGTAAGTCTCAGTCCTAAGTGCTGGAGGGGCGATCGATTAATCTCCCGTCCGACAAAAAAATCCAAGCGATCTTCCGGCTAACCGAATTTGTGCGATGAGGATGTTGAAATTCATTCGATCCGCCTCAACCCCCGCAGATTGCTACACTCGCAACAGGTAATGATAACCCCTGAGATCTTGAGGATCGATCGCCCCAATTGTTGAGGGCTGCTGACTTAGTTCGAGAGTTTCATGCAAATAACCTTTACCCCGAACCATCAGTAGCAAACCGTGCCGTTGTAAAACCGCCTGAATCCGATCGAATGCTGCGGGCAATCGATCGAATGGAATATCTGGGAATGCATGGTGGACGGCATGATAGTCTAGTCCTCCCATCAGCCAGCCAACCCAGGGATAGGTGTCCAGATTGCGGCAGGAGTAGAGTTGCGTCAGTTGGTAGCCACCAGTTCGTCCCCACATGCCATAGTGCTCCAAATGATCTCGCGCTTGGACAATTGTGCCAGCAGTACGCTCCAAAATCAGCCAGAACAGCAGGTAACGACCAACTTCACCCCGTGCGTTGAAAAAAGCCAGCAGTCCACCTTGAAGCACGAGTATTCCCGCCAGATCGATCCATAACTGCACTCGCAATTGCGGTAATACAGTTCTCAACTTCCAAGCATTGGTCAAGGTTTTAATAATCAGCCCGATGCCACCTAAGCCGAAAATATCTAGGCCCCACTGATGGCGTACATACCAGCGCAAGAAAGGATTTACCCTTTGATACTCGGCTTGTGTCCACTGCACGCGCTCTGGGTCGCGCAGGTCGATCCCATTCCAGCCGTGATGCAAGCGATGTAGCAGCGCATACGTTCCATAGGGCCAAAACATCGGCCAAGTCGTTAGGCGGGGCGCAATCGTCTCGAACCACGACCATCCCGTCAGCGTTTGGTGAACCGTATCGTGACTACAGAGCATCCAAAACGCATAAAAGATGCCTGTAATTGCCGTAATGCCCACGAACGTGAGGATGTTGTCACTCGTAGACCAAGCTAGTGCTGTGAGGCTGAGGACGATCGCGCCAATCGTCGCGAATCGAAATAGACCAACACGGGGATCGACCTGACGTAAATCGGCGATTGCGGTTTGCAGTTCTGTTGTGAGTTTGTCCGCAGCCGGAATATACACGCCCATACTTTACCTTCTTTAACGAAAATAAGTGGTTTAAATCCCCTTAGTATGCTGCTATCGAGGAGTTAGATGTAATCGATTACCGATCCCAGGATTTACCTTAGAGGCTAAATCTTGGTTAGGAATTTTACCTAAAAAAGACTGTAACTCTATGCGAGTAAATTTATAATTGTACTCTCCAGCAATCTCGATCGTAGTATCAATATCGATCGCCATTTGGGTTTTTCTCTGCAATGACTCATCTTCTTTCACTGCTGCAAAGAAATCGCGAACACTTTTCATAGTCATAACAATACCCCTCCTTTCCGATCTCCAGATGAAGTCAATCTTAATCATCTAGTCAAGCAGATTCGGGAGCATCCCACTTTTTATTTAGCGATCGCTAATTAATCTGTTAAGGTAGGCACAGCGATGGGCTAGTACTTGAGGAACATTTTCAAATTTCCACTGTGCCCCAGATATTTTAGTGCGACGGTCAATCTGTTTAATTGT
>NZ_JANMZA010000623.1:0-3192 GCF_031382685.1 Chamaesiphon sp. OTE_8_metabat_110
TCTTGACGCGCTCGACCTGGAGGGAACCTCCAGAACGCGCGTCGCTGACGCACACAAACGGGAGGTTCCCTCCCGTTCGATGCGTCGCTTTTTTATTCGGGGGGAACCCTAGACATAAAAACGCCGCTAAACCGTCGGGGAACCCGACGTTGGCGTAGCCTCTCCGTCAGGAGTTACGCGAATCGCTACCCTCTACCCCCTACCCTCTACCCCCTGAACGTCCGCGAATTTTTTGAGCTGAGTGCTGGCAAATGGTTCTCCCAAAAGACTAGTCAGCACCTAACTCTCAAACAATCAGAACATGGTAAATCCGATCTCGCGATCGAAATTTTACCCATAGACAATCCGCAAGTAGTCCAACTGTGCCAACAATCAGGTGTCGAGCCAAGCTCTATTTGGGGCGGCATTAAATATACTTGGAAAGGTACTGTAAGTTGGGATACCCAGCCCCAAAACGCCACAACACCGCAGGGTGAATCGATTGCAATTGCCATTTCCGACGCATCAGCAGCTAACACTGGCAAATTTATTTATCTTACTGGCGGGAAGTCTCAAGTCGCTCAATATACCCTAGGCGATGACAATGCGCTCACACTAATAACCCAAACCGATAATATTCGCGCGGATGAACGGATCTGGTTTGAAAGTGATAATGTCCGACTCCGCACCACCATCGTTACTAAAGCCAGCGGCGATTCACTCGCATCCTTCTACTCAGAAATTCGCATGGGAGGGAAATAATTGATAATTGATAATTGATAATTACCTCTGTCTGTTCGCATAGCTTCTGCCTTAGCAGTAGGCTAAAGGATAACGATAGTCAACGAGATCGGGTTTAACTTCCTCCTAAACGGTGAGGCTTTGCACCTATTTTGTATACTAAGAGGTAATGGGCGATCGAAATTCACCCAGTCACCCAGTCCCCCAGTCTCCCAGTCCCCAACTCCCATCCCCCATCCCACACCTAATAAATAAAGACCGATCCCGCGATCTCCCGGTTGCGAAAATTGTTGCTGAGTGTAACAATGCGGTTGGTCTATTATTCAGGTAATTTTTAAAAGTAAGTGCAATCTAATTTAGTCGAGCCAGTAGACAACAACGCATCTATATTTGAAAGAGAACGGCTGCCGTTCACGATCCAAGATGTCCGCGCTGCAATTCCCAAATCTTGTTTTGAGCCTTCTACCTGGAAGTCTTTATCTTATTTTTTCCGTGATGTCGTAATTGTAGCTGGGCTGTATGCGATCGCGTACAAGTTAGACTCTTGGCTGTTTTATCCGATCTTCTGGTTCGCACAAGCAACCATGTTCTGGGCACTGTTTGTGATCGGACATGACTGCGGACATGGTTCGTTCTCACGTCACAAGTGGCTCAACGATCTCGTCGGACATATCTCACATTCGTTTATTTTGGTTCCGTACCACGGCTGGCGCATCAGCCATCGGACACATCACAAAAATACTGGCAATATCGAAACCGATGAAAGTTGGTACCCTGTCTCTGTAGCTAAATACGATGAAATGCAGTGGTGGGAGAAGTTTCTCCGGTTCGATTTGACTTTATTACTGGCTTATCCGTTATATTTATTCCGTCGTTCTCCCGAACGTCCGGGCGGTTCGCACTTCCATCCAGCTAGTCCCCTGTTTCGCGAGTCGGAAAAGTGGGATGTCATCACTAGCAGCATCTGGTGTGCGGCAATGGTAGCACTGGTAGCGGCGGGGACATTTACCTGGGGTTGGTTGTGGCTGGTGAAGTTTTACCTCATGCCTTATCTGGGATTTGTTGTCTGGTTAGATTTAGTTACTTTCCTCCATCATACCGATGACGATATCCCCTGGTATCGCGGCAAAGATTGGTACTTCCTCAAAGGTGCAATTTCGACGATCGATGTCGATTATGGTTTTATTAATAATATTCACCATGATATCGGCACCCACGTCGCTCACCATATCTTCCTATCGATTCCTCACTACCACCTCCTAGAGGCTACAGAGGCGATTAAACCAGTTTTGGGAGACTATTATCGGAAATCCGATCGCTCCATCTGGGCAGCCTTCTGGGATGCCAAGGAGAACTGTCACTATGTCTCGAATACTGGATCGAAGATCTACTATCGCTCGAAGTAGAGGGTAGATGGGAGTTGGGAGATGGGAGTTGGGAGAGAGTAACAGGCAATGGAACACATCCCCATCCGTCTTCTCTGTCTCCCCATCCCCCCGTCTCCCCGTCTCCCCGTCCCCCCATCCCCCCTCCCAACTCCCAACTCCCAACTCCCAACATGAATAAACGTTCCTTTTTAACTAATCTAATTGCCATTTGTGCGATCGCGATGTTCGGGTGGAGCAATTTTGCCCCAGGCGCTCATGCGATGGGTGGTAAATTACCAACGCTGAACCAATCGGCACCGACATTTACATTACCCACTAATACGGGATCTGGTACGGTATCACTGGCAGATTACGCAGGTAAATGGGTCGTGTTATATTTCTATCCCAAAGATTTTACCTCTGGCTGTACGTTAGAAGCGCGGAGATTTCAACAAGATATCGCTCAGTATCAGCAGCGCCAAACAGAAATCGTTGGTGTTAGTGCAGACTCGATCGATTCTCATGCCAAATTTTGTGACTCTGAAGGTTTGAAGTTCCCACTTCTAGCTGATACCAATGGTGCTGTGAGTAAAGCCTATGGTTCGTGGCTGGGGATTTTCTCGATGCGACATAGTTTTATCATCGATCCTAAAGGTGTCTTACGGGCGACATTTACAGATGTCAATCCCACAGCACACAGTAAGGAAGTCTTGACCGAACTCGATCGACTTCAAACTGCTAAAGTCTAGGAAGAATGCTAAGTCGATCGCGGCAAGTAGGTAGCTAGGCGGAATTAAATGTAAGATGCCAGCCTTTTGCCCTCACCCCCAACCCCTCTCCCAAGCTTGGGAGAGGGGAGCCAGAGCCGGAGGCGAAGGCGGGGTGAGGGCGATTTCGTCATTGTCACTTTAATTATGTCCAGCTACTTATATTAGATATCCAGTAGGGTGGGCACTGCCCACCACACACGTTTCATACAATTACGGTATTTAAAATAACTACGCCTATCTACTTACTTATTTGACGCTTGTTGCTTCAATGTCAACATCTGGAGACGTTTTGCGAATAGCAATTAATATTAACGCCCCAAGTTCTAAAATTAGCG
>NZ_JANMZA010000678.1:0-10358 GCF_031382685.1 Chamaesiphon sp. OTE_8_metabat_110
CGTTTATGATAAAAATTAAGAGAACGTTGTCCACGCCGCGATAAACTGTTCGGGCATTTCCTTACTCATCATCCTCCAAGTCGTCCATATCGCCCCCAACAACTACATCGCGAATCCGCAGACTCGGCCCGCCAACCCCAACCGCCAAGCCGCCTTGTCCGGCTTTACCACAGCCGCCGGATTCATCCCAATAGAAATCATCGCCGATACCTTCAATATCGCCTAACGTTTTAAACACGTTCCCCGATAGCGTCACATCCCTCACTGGTTCGGCAATTTCCCCATTGCGGATCATCCACGCTTCACCCGCGCTAAAGGTAAACATCTCGCCGTTTGTCATCCCGCCGAGCCAGTTGCGGGCATATACACCCTCTTTGATATCCGCAAATAGATCCGCGACGGGCGTATGTCCCCGATCGATCCAAGTATTCGTCATCCGCACGATCGGAGGATAATGGTAATTTAGGCACCGAGCATTTCCCGTCGCCGTTTCACCCAATTTCCCCGCCGTCTCCCGCGAGTGCAGTCGCCCTACCAATACGCCATCCTCGATTAATTGCGTCGTCGTGGCTGGAGTGCCTTCATCGTCATATAAATAACTGCCGCGATGTCCTTCTGGTGCCGCACCATCGAAGATTTGTAAATCGTTGCAGCCGAAGCGCCGCCCCATTGTCATCACTTCCAACAGGTCGGGATTTTCATACATCGAATCGGCTTCGGAGAGGTGTCCAAATGCCTCATGAACGAACAAGCCTGTCAAAATGGGGTCGATCACCACTGTATAGGCATTGCCCTTGACCGGGGGCAGGAACAGGGCAGCAACGGCACGTTGAGCGGCACTCTCGACCTGTCGATCGAGTCCGATGGTGTCTTCATAAGCCTTGCGGGAGCCGAGGGTTTCGCGTCCGGTTTGGACGGTATCGCCATTCCGCGCTGTAGCTGCAAACCGAATCTCCATATCGATCCACGATTGCTCGATTAGGGTACCTTCGGAAGTCGCCAGGACGATATGCTGGGCACTATCACCATAGCGAACTGAAGTCGTGGCAATCCGCCGATCGGTAGTCTGTAAAATATGATTGTAATGTTCGCACAGTGTCTTCTTGTGTGCGATCGGGATGTGGCGCGGATCGGTACCTGTCAGCGGTAAACTACAACTAGTCTGAATAATCTCGATCGGTGCCAATATTGTCTCATCTTCACCGATAATTCGCGCGGCGGCGATCGCTTCTTCGATCCGTTCGGCTAATGTTTCCAAGCGATTGAAACTCGCAAAACCCCAGCCACCTTTATAACACGCGCGCACTTGTCCGCCGACGGCGAGATCTTCGCTCAGGGTTTCGACTTTATCACCCCGAATCAAAATATCTGTCCCTTCGGACTCTTCTAGTCTAATCGCCAAATAATCCACCCGATCGCGGTAACGCTTAATCAAGTCTGTCAGGCGGTTTTTGCTATCTACAATTACAGAAGGCATGGGGTGGAGGGGAAGAGGGTAAGGGGTAAGAGGTAAAAGGTAAAAGGTAAAAGGTAATAGCCATTAAGTAGGGTGGGCACTGTCTTGTCTCGCTCAACCTGGAGGGAACCTCCAGAGCGCGAGCCGCTGCCCACCATCTAGTTTTCAGCTCACCATCTAGGTTTCATGTCTTGCTATTATTATAAATGTTTAGGTCGTGCCACCGATCGGGCGATCGGACATACATCCCAAATTTCTGAGAATTTAATACTAAATAAATACCTGCAACCCGATACCGAACAGTTATGGATTACTACAGGACGATCGCGACATACAATAAATGGATGAATCAGAAGCTATATGCTGTCTGTGCTGAGATTCCCGATGGCAATCGCAAATCCGATCGCGGGGCTTTTTTTAAATCGGTACATGGTACTCTCAATCATATTCTGGTTGCCGACCGAATTTGGCTGGGTCGATTTACACAAGCACCATTTGTCGCCAAACTCGATGGGGATCTATATAGTGATTTTAGCGAGTTACGGAGCGAACGGGAACGACTCGATTTTCCAAGGAAAGGCTACGCCAACGGACGATTATCGATTGGGCGCAAGATTTAACTCCAGACTGGCTGAATACAGATTTTACATATACCAATAGTTCGGGATTCACCCGCACCCGCCCTCACTGGTTGCTAGTAACGCACATGTTCAACCACCAAACGCACCATCGCGGACAACTTACAACTTTGCTCAATCAAATGGGTTATCAGCCTGGTGTCACAGATTTACCAGCGATGATGGATAAATAGTGAATAGTGGATAGTGGATAGTTAATAGAAGTAAGTTTTGATATGTCAGTCCTCATAGCGTCTGCATTTGGCTCCAGCAGGCTATCGCCGCAGAGGAGCGGTTTCTAACTGCTTTGCTTATAAATAGCAACTTGGGTTATTTAGCAGACTATTCACTATTCACTATCCACTATTCACTATCCCTACGGCACGATTAACACCGGACATGGCGAGAGATTTATCACTCGACTCGCCACACTTTCGGCTGTATGTTCCAAATCCAAACCGATCCCGTGACTCCCCATCACGATCAGATTGACATTGAGTTCGTCAGCCACATCGCAGATTGTAAACGCTGGCTTACCCTCCCGCTGCAAGATTTCCGCTGTAATCCCGCGCTGGGCACATAGTTCCTGCGCCGCATGTAGCAACCGATCGATCGCGTCTGGAGATTGCATCACGGGATCTTCGAGGACTTCGGCATCGAGATCTGGTGTCTCGACGACCGATAATAAAGTTAGCTTGCTTTGATATTTCTGTACCAGATCGATCGCCACATTAATGGCTTCTTGAGATTCGCGAGATCGATCGAGTGGGAATAGGATTTTGTTAAACATAATGACACGAGGCTAAGGAATCCTGGCGTTTATCCTCTTACATCATCTCATTTTCGATCTCCAGTTCCAACTCGATCGAGATTGGTAACAAATCTACACGGGTTTTCCGGTAGAATTGTGAAACGGCAGAGCTAAATGTTTTCTTTAATACAGTACGCATATTCGGTATTACTAAATTTTCTCAGCTTTTATATCAAAACAAAATTAACCACCAACTAGTTTTAAGGAGTTTAACCAGTGTCTAAGAAGTCCATTGCCAGCCTATCCGCTGCCGATCTCACCGGGAAGCGCGTCCTCGTTCGCGCTGATTTTAACGTACCTGTGGACGACGCCGGAAATATCACCGACGATACCCGGATTCGGGCGGCGCTGCCCACCATCAAAGATCTGACTGGTAAAGGTGCTAAAGTCATCCTCAGCAGCCACTTCGGTCGTCCCAAAGGTGTCGATGAGAAATTGCGTCTGACTCCCGTTGCCAAGCGATTATCGGAGCTATTAGGGCAAGATGTAGTCAAATGCAATGACTGTATCGGCGATGAAGTCGCTAGACAAATCGCGGCAATGGCAAATGGACAAGTTGCACTGCTTGAAAACGTCCGTTTCTACCCTGAAGAAGAGAAAAACGATCCCGAATTTGCGAAGAAATTAGCGGCGAATGCTGACTTATATGTCAACGACGCTTTCGGTACCGCACACCGTGCCCACGCTTCGACAGAAGGCGTCACCAAGTATCTGAGTCCTTCAGTTGCTGGTTACTTAATCGAAAAAGAATTGGAATATCTCCAAAACGCGATCGAAAAGCCGCAAAAGCCGTTAGCCGCGATCGTCGGTGGTTCTAAAGTATCGAGTAAAATCGGTGTAATCGAAACTCTCCTCGATAAGTGCGACAAATTATTCCTCGGCGGTGGGATGATTTTCACTTTCTACAAAGCACGCGGTTTGAAAGTTGGTAACTCCTTGGTTGAAGATGACAAATTAGACCTCGCTCGGGCGCTGGAAGCTAAAGCGAAAGAACGCGGCGTTGAATTTTTATTACCTACTGATGTTGTCGTAGCTGATAAATTTGCTGCTGATGCAAATGTCCAAGTCGTTAATGTTAATAACATTCCCGATGGTTGGATGGGATTAGATATCGGCCCTGATTCTATTAAAGTGTTCCAAGCTGCTCTAGCTGACTGCAAAACCGTAATTTGGAACGGCCCGATGGGTGTATTTGAAATGGACAAATTTGCGGCTGGTACGTTTGCCGTAGCCGACACTCTCGCTCAAATCTCCAAAACTGGCGCGATTACGATTATCGGCGGTGGCGACTCAGTTGCAGCGGTAGAAAAAGCTAATTTAGCCGACCAAATGAGCCACATTTCGACAGGTGGCGGTGCTTCATTAGAATTACTAGAAGGCAAAGTCTTACCTGGAATTGCTGCTCTAGATGATGCGTAAGTAAATTACTATCTACCGCTAGAAATTCTAAAAAACTTGCAAAACCCGCTCCAATCGATCGAGAAGATCGATATTGGAGTGGGTTTTATTCTGTGCGATCTATCTGTCAGGGAGACATTTGTAGAACAAACGAGTAAAATGTTGATAGATCTTTTGGTATAGTAGCCATGTTCCAGTACGAACTACCCAGATACCTACCCACCGCCGACGAATTACCCTGCTCTGACGATACTCCAGTGGATAATGAACTTCAGGAACTCATACCTGGCTTGCTCAAATCGATCTTACAGATCTTATGGGTCGATCGGATGGATTGGTTCTTTGGGATCGATATGGGAATCTATTATCATCCAGAGCAACCACCGATCGTGCCTGATGGTTTCTTGAGTTTAGGTGTCGAGCGATTTTATGATGAAGAACTGCGTCCCAGCTATGTACTATGGGAAGAGCAAGTCGTACCAAGTTTTGTGCTGGAAGTAGTTTCGGGTACTCCCGGTCGAGAATATACCAGCAAGCTCGACGAATATGCCAGAATGGGCGTCTTATACTATGTCATTTACAACTCCAAGCGGCGACGCAAGCCGAAACTAGAGATTCACAAACTTGTAAATGACAAGTATGAGTTGCAAGATAGTAATCCGTTTTGGATGCCGGAAATTGGGCTGGGTATCGGCTATGAGCGCGGCGATTATGGTGGATTAACGCGAGATTGGTTGTATTGGTATAACGAACACAATCGACGCTATCCTACGCCAGCCGAGCAAATCAGACAAGCTCAAGCACAAGTGGTACAAGAACGAGCACAAGTAGTGCAAGTTCAAGCACAAGTGACACAAGAACGAGCGCAAGTATTGCAAGCTCAAGCACAACTGGCACAAGAACGAGCGCAAGTATTGCAAGCTCAAGCACAAGTGGCACAAGAACGCGATCGAGTATTGCAAGCCCAAGTACAAGTGGCACAAGGACGAGACCGCTCGAACAAATTAGCTGCTAAATTACGGGAATTGGGTATCGATCCAGACAACATTTAAAAGAGTCGATCGAGAGTATCTCATCCCCAATTACTCGACAACTTGTAAAGCAGCAAAATTGCAATTAGCCACCGCCGCTTCCCCACTATCCTGACACTGAAGATAATTTTGCCAAGCCGCTGGAGAAACCCGATAATCGCCCAACTGCTGCGCGACTAACTCACCTAATTGCGGGTCGGGGAAGAAACAGACAAACATCTTGGCGCAACTTTGAGCGGTCAGATAACCTAGCTCGAATTCGCGATCGCACCGACCGGGGCGAATCAAGGCTGGATCGAGCTGTTCGCGATGATTGGTAGTCAGGATCGTAATGCTCCCTTCGACGGCTCCTGCGCCATCTAGGGTATTCAGGAGCGCACTAAAAGATAGCTCCCCCAGAGGTTTGCGACCGGAAAAAACACTATCGATATCTTCTAACGCGACGATCGAAGTGGCGGTAATTTCCGACCAGGCACGGAGCAGGGCACTATCGTCCATGTCGGTCAGGGACAGGGAAACAAGCTGCCGACCATAAAAACTAGCGATCGCCTGAATTAGCGAGCTTTTACCCGTACCTGGGGGGCCGTAGAGGAGATATCCCCGCCGCCAGGGGATGCCCCGTTGGCGATAGAGATCCCGACTGACGAGGAAGCGATCGAGATCTTTGAAGAGTTCGGTTTCAGTGACGATATCCAGGGCGAGAGTTTCCCGGCGTCGCTTGGTTTGAGTCCGCACGATCGAAATTGTCCCGCCAATCAGCCGGACGATCAGGGGTGCTTCGATGTTGTAGTTTTGCTCGATATTGCTCAACCAGTCGAGCATCTGAGGTTGCCACCAGCGCAATGTTGCCAAGGTAATTAGCTGGGTATTTTGCAAATCGGTAACTTTAAAGTCATGCCGATGAATGCCGATATACGCGCCCTGATAGCCAATCCCAATCCACCCCGAGCGCGGTTGGAGTTTGGTTTTGAGGGTGGGTGACTCGATCGCGGGTGGCACTAATGAAATGGAAGTATAGATCAGTTCGCTAAAGTCATAAACTTTGCCAGTGCGTTCTAGTTCCCAACAGATCGCACTATAAATCGGATTGGTATCCGCGATCGTAATCTGACACAATACACGTTGCAGTCCAAATTGAAAGATGAGTTTGAGTAAGTCGCCTCCATACCGAATGACTAAGCCGCCCAGAAATAGCCAAATCGGATCGAGACTGTTGAACATGCAAATATCGATGAAATGTACATATAATGTACAAAAAAGCGGGAGATGGGACTCGAACCCACGACGTTCACCTTGGGAAGGTGACATTCTACCACTGAATTACACCCGCACACTAGCATCATATTAACACACAACGCGATTCTCCAACAGAGCGGGCTTTTTGCGATCGATAGACCACAGATACTTTCAGGAGGTTGACTTATGATAGAGAAAACTGGAGGTAACTTGCTAACTTAGCAAAACTTCGATCGCATATCATCATTGGTCGCTCGTTATGAATAAGAGGCACCGTCAGGTCTCGTTGGCGCAGCCGCTGAAAATCAGCATCGTCGCTCATCGAGGCAATACAGCTACTGTAAAATTCGAGAATACAATTGAAGCTTTCCAAAAAGCAATACTCTTACTGACAGACTGCGCCAATGAAATCGGTATTCACCAAATTGAATTCGATCTGCGGATGTCCCAAGATGGCTACCTCATCAGTTATCACGATCGCGCGATCGATAACATTAATATTAGCGATCTTCCATATCACGAACTGAGATCGATCGCCCAAAGCAAGGGCTTTGATATTCCGTTATTTGAAGATATTCTCAAACTATGTTGCGATCGCATCGCCCTAGACATCGAACTTAAAGAGGAAGGCTATGAAGATCGGATTGTGGCTTTGACTACCAAATACTTAAAATATTCTGATTTTGTCATCAAGTCTTTTAATGATGCTTCGGTTAGGAGAATTAAAGATTTAGATCCACAAATTAAAACAGGTTTATTGCTGGGGAAAGTTAGCGGCAAATTTCCCTTATCAAGTATTTTCGCTCAGTTTTTCCCAGAATATAGAATACTGAGAACAGGAGCAGACTTTGTGGCACCTCACTTTCGGCTGTTAAAGTTTGGTTTCTTATGGCGCATGAAGTTGCTCAAAAGAGAAGTTTATGTCTGGACTGTTAATGATGAGTGGCGATTATTTAAGCTGCTCAGCAGTAAGTATATTTCAGCAATAATTACTGACAAGCCAGAATTAGCGCTAAAAATCCTCGATCGACTTGGGCGCGATCGGGAACAGGCTGTTTGAGTAGGTAATGTGCGGCAATCGCTCTAGAGTGAAGTGTCATGCTAGCTGTTCATCACCCGATTTAGCACCACCAAAAAAATCATTCAGTCGATCTAACTCTAAATCTGCAAAAGTATCGACCGTCCAATTAGCTCGCCGCTGTAACATATGAAATGGATAAGTATGGGCGATCGCTACTGCTTGAATCCCAGCGGCTTTAACCGCTTCGATCCCTGCAAAAGTATCCTCGATCGCCAAACATTCCGACGGTAATAAATGCAGATCTGGATAAATTTTATTCAACCGCTCGATCGCTAGTAAATACCCTTCCGGATCTGGTTTACT
Source organism: Chamaesiphon sp. OTE_8_metabat_110 (assembly GCF_031382685.1). Taxonomy (NCBI): domain Bacteria; kingdom Bacillati; phylum Cyanobacteriota; class Cyanophyceae; order Gomontiellales; family Chamaesiphonaceae; genus Chamaesiphon; species Chamaesiphon sp. OTE_8_metabat_110. The sequence goes on from NZ_JANMZA010000678.1 coordinate 7,934, forward strand.
CTGACTAATTTCATCGCCAGAGACGATCGTATCAAAGAACATCCCGATTTTAGCCTGCTTGACAACCAGCTCTACTTCCGAACCGATTGCCCCTGTGACGATCGCCAATTTATACTGGCTGTTGTACATCTGCTCGATAAACTGCACCACATCGGGATAAATAGGTAAAGCCTCAAGCTGCTCTAACTTTTGACGATAGGCGATTGCTTTTTTAGCAATTAGCTTATCTAAATATTCATCAGTAACAAATCGCCCTCGCAGTTTCAATAACTCTTTCAGACAGGCGCGATCGCTTCTACCGACAGATACTTGCCAAAATTGTCTACCTTGGGGTGTTAAATTCTCCCCTAATAATAGCTCGTCGATTAGCGATCGATGAATTGCTTCATCTTTGATAATGACTCCATTGAAATCAAATAAAACTGCTTTTAAAACCACACTTAATTAATTGAGAATTGAGAATTGATAATTGAGAATTGGTAATTAGTAGTTGGGACGCTTGCGCCCCTAAAACGTAAAGCCTAAAGCCTAGAGCCTAAAGCCTACTGTGACTTGATTTAGCCAAAATACATCTTTGGTGCGTACATCGTCAAATCCGGCTTTACCTAACCAGGCATCGAGATTGCCAGCGGCGTAGGCTTGGATGTAGGGTTCTTCAAAGATATTATTGAGCCAATCCAGACTGCGAAGCGTGCCTTGATTGCCGTCGAGAATCAGGATTTGGCCGCCGGGAGCTAGCAGACGATAACTTTCGGTGAGAATAGTTTGCGCGATCGCAGGCGGCGTTTCATGAAATAATAACGCAGCGGTAATCGTATCGAAACTACCCGCTTCAAACTGGGTTAATTCCGTCGCTGTGCCATGTTGCCACTTAATATTTAAACCTGCTTTGCGCGCGCGGTCTTCCGCTACTGCCAACATGTACGGAGACAAGTCTAAACCCGTCACTACGGCATCCGGAAAGGCTTTTTTGAGTGGAATAGTCATCGAACCCGTACCGCAGCCCAGATCGAGAATTCGCTGGGGTCGCGATCGCACTTCATTTATCAAACCTTGGCGCACCCACGGCTCGTAAGGTGGCAAGACGTATTGCGTAATCGGATCGTAGGTAATCGCCGCCGTCTGAGTTAAATATCCACCCTCGATCCCATGATAGTTTTGAGTGTGATAGTACTCTGGATAGACAAATGCGGGTAATTGATATCGATCGATTGTATCCTGCCAGTCGATGCGATCGCGCACTGCGATCATTTGCTCTTTATCTAGCAAGCCGCGAATCAACGGTGATAAAAACTGTTCCCACAATGTATCTTGTCGAATCGCCATAATAATATCGGATAAAATTTACGCTTGCAAGCAACACTTTCTCATTATCGTGCAATATTCTCGGAGATAAACAAGTACTCAGTTAACTGTTGCCATACTTGCACGATTGTAAGAATATTTTTGGTGATAACTTGAATCGATTACCTAAAGCCTGTGCCCAACTTGGTTCGATCGATCTCGCTCCTGCCAAAACTTGCGAGACTGATTCACTCGATCCAAAAATATTAACTAATTCTGCCCGATCGATCCCACTAGATTCAATGATATGCTGCAACACTTCAGATGGCGAAGCTCGATCGATCTCGTAATGTTGTAGCTCATATGCCTATATTAACATCGTCACTAAGTCGTATAATGCTGACTCTTCAGGCGTTTGGTTTTGCTTAAAAGTTAAGCGTTCCGCCACAGCTAAAAACTGTCCGTATTCATCCTCCGTGCTGATTAAAATTGCCATTAGTTTGTAGCTCGCAGGGTGCGTTATCGCCCAATCGTAACGCACCGAAGCATGAGATGGTGCTAGGTGTCCTTATTCAACTTCAACACCGCCATAAATGCTTCCTGCGGCACATCCACCGTCCCCACAGACTTCATTCGTTTCTTACCTTTAGCTTGCTTTTGGAGCAGTTTCTTCTTCCGCGAAATGTCACCGCCATAACATTTTGCGAGGACATCTTTTCGCAGTGCGGGGATATTTTCACTGGCGATAACCTTACTACCGATCGCGGCTTGAATCGGGACTTTAAACTGGTGACGGGGGATTAATTCTTTGAGTTTCTCAGTCATTGCCCGACCGACATTATAAGCTTTATCGCGGTGGACGATCATTGCTAGGGCATCGACAGGATCGCCATTAATCATCAAATCTAATTTAACCAAATGATTTTCGCGATACCCGATCGGTTGATACTCCATACTTGCATAACCGCGCGTATTTGACTTCATCCGATCGAAGAAATCAGTCACGACTTCCGCTAAAGGCATCTCATAAATTACCGTGGTTCGCCCTTTGGTGAGATATTTCATGTCCTTGAATTCACCGCGTCTGTTTTGACACAGCTCCATCAAAGTCCCGACATATTCTTCGGGGGTAATCATCTCC
>NZ_JANMZA010000646.1:0-3850 GCF_031382685.1 Chamaesiphon sp. OTE_8_metabat_110
TGGAGATCTTTAACCCGAACTGGTATAGCTTATTACTAAACAATACTAGCTGAGTTCAATCTACACCTTATTAGCATCGGCTAATTTCTTTCTGATCCGAAAAGCTGCCGTACCACCAACTAGGGTACCAATAATGCTAAAAGGTTCGGGAACGCTTTGAGCAGTCGCCGTACCAAATTGGATGTTGTCTATAGTTGCAAAATTATTAGCAGCCGTAACCCTGATGGCATCAAATGTAACGCCAGTAAAACCATAAAAATTGTTACTGCTAGTGTTATTGGTTGCAGTACTGAATGTATCTACTACGGAGTTATTCAATAAGGCATTAAAGGTTGATGTTCCTGGATTAGTAACCAAACTGAAGGCAGCTTGTGATTGGGGTTGTGTGAAGCTGATTAGAAAAGGGTTTGTAATTGCGCCGAAGAAACTACTATTTCCAGCCGCAGCACCACTTATATTCGGAGTAGCTCCGAATACAGAGCCAACAGAAAGCCCACTGAATGTGACTCCTAGGCTGGAATATTGATTGGTAAGTGGCGTGCCAGAACCCAGAGTAAATTCAGAAAAAGTGATGGTGCTGGCTGGATTTGAGATGCCAGTACCATTATTTAAGGAGATTGCTTGAGCCGGATTTACCCCGACGATCCCAAAACTGACGATCGAACCAGCTAGAGCAAGTTTAGATGCTGTGGCATCTTATGCCACAGCATCTCTAATTATTTTTTGAGCAGAAGTACTTTTCATTATTTTTCTGGTAATTGAAAACTATCTGACAGTAGTATACCCGAATTTTCACGACTTCCACCTTGCCAAAATTACTGAGAAATATTCATCTGATAACCGCCAAGAGAGCTGTTGTCGATCGAGGTGGATTCGATCGGATTTGGGTGATTGGTGCGCTCGACATCCGCGCTGAAATGGAATTTCGCGCTCATAGCACAAGTTATCTGAAGATAACTGCCGGAGATATTAGTTCGTTTTAACGAACTTACGCTCTTAGCCCCTGCTTGGTGCAACACATGCGGAGGTTCCCTCCGCGTGATTGCATCCGCAAATTCATTTGAGGGCTTCAACTAATGACTAGATTCCAGGGTCTATGAGTAAGATTACTTACGCTATAATCTACAAATTCGATCGCATGTGTTAACATCCTCTCTAATCCAGGGAATATTAACAAAAACGCAAATATTATGCCACTTTGGAGACTATTTTATCATCTAGTTTGGGCAACCCACGAGCGACAACCATTAATTAGTACAGCTCACGAACAAATCCTGTATCCACACATCAAAGGAAAAGTAGATTTTCTAGAATGCCAATTACATGCGATTGGAGGGATTGAAGACCATATCCATTTGATTGTTTCAATACCACCTAAATTATCAATTGCTGATTTTGCTAAACGAATTAAAGGTAGTAGTGCGCGTTATTTGAATCAAGAGCTGGCTGATGATAATTACAAATTTTCTTGGCAACATGAATATGCGGTGTTTTCCTTGGGCGAACAAAGATTGGCATGGGCGATAGCTTATGTAGAAAATCAAAAACAACACCATTCAACAGGGAAAATTGTTCAAATACTCGAACGAACTGAGTCGATACGATCTTGAGGTGTTGATCCGTAGCCAGAGACTAGATCTGCGATTGGCGTTCGGGATGGTGATTTCGATCGATGTTTTGCTTAACATCAGGGTTATCGATCGAGATGTACTTATCTCGCGATCGATTGCGGTAAACTATAAGACCGAACTCAGTTCGATCCAGGATTAGCTAGAAGCAGCTCGCCCTAGTCGCGAACCCTGAAAGTAGAGTACCTTTCCAAGACCAGCGAGACACACAGTTTAATTTGATATGGCAAAAAAAATTCCCGTCACCGTCATTACTGGATTCTTGGGTAGTGGCAAAACCACCCTGATCCGACATTTACTCACTCACAATCAAGGGCGGCGGATTGCGGTAATTGTCAATGAATTTGGCGAATTGGGCATCGATGGGGAATTATTGCGATCGTGTCAAGTATGCCCCGATGATGAGGTTGAATCCCCAAATAATATCGTCGAACTCACCAATGGTTGCTTGTGCTGTACGGTACAGGAAGAATTTCTCCCCACGATGCAAGCCCTCATCGCGCGTCGGGACGACATCGACTGCATTCTGATCGAAACCTCCGGTTTGGCACTACCCAAGCCGCTAATTACCGCCTTCCGCTGGCCAGAAATTCGCACCGCAGCGACGGTAGATGCGGTCATCACGGTGGTCGATTGCGATGCGGTGGCAGGTGGACGGTTTGCCAGCGATCCGGCGGCTGTAGATGCGCTCAGACAGGAGGATGAAAATCTCGATCACGAGACGCCCTTACAGGAATTATTTGAGGATCAGTTGGCTTGCGCTGATTTGGTGATTTTAAATAAAGCCGATTTGGTAAGTCCCGCACAATATCAACAAACGATCGATCTAATTAACCGAGAACTCCCCCGCGCTGTGAAAATAGTTACCAGCGATCGAGGCATCGTCGATGTCGATACAATATTAGGATTGAACGCCGCAGTTGAAGACCATTTAGAAGATCGTCCCAGCCATCACGATACAGAAGAAGAACACGATCATGACGATGAGATCGACTCGACACATTTGGTAATGGATCGTGAATTTAACCCCGAACAATTGCGCCAAAAATTAGAACTCCTCGTTACAGAACAGGAAATCTATCGGATCAAAGGCTTCGTCGCCGTCCCGAATAAACCGATGCGATTGGTCATTCAAGGTGTGGGCAACCGATTCGAGCAATTTTACGATCGTCCTTGGCGCACCGATGAGCGTCGTCAGACTAAACTAGTATTTATCGGACACTCGATCGATCCTGTCTCGATCGCTACTGCTTTAGATGTTAGTGGATCTGAGAAAGCAAATTCGGTCGAGTCCGATCTGGTTCGAGCAAGTAAATAATTCGGTACTAGTATTGAAAAATAGCTGGTGGGCATTGCCCACCCTACGAATTACTACTATCCACTATTCACTATCCACTATCCACTAATTCATGGATATCCCCCGTTTACATCCAGATACGATCGAAGAAGTTAAAGCCAAAGTCGATATTGTCGATGTAATTGGCGGACATGTCGTGCTGAAAAAACGGGGTAAGGATTATTTAGGTACCTGTCCGTTTCATCAAGAAAAATCGCCGAGTTTTTCTGTCAGTCCTACCAAGCAGATGTATTACTGTTTTGGTTGTCAGGCGGGGGGGAATGCGATTACTTTTATGATGGAGCTGGGGAAGCAATCTTTCACGGAAGTAGTCTTAGATTTAGCACGTAGGTATCAAGTCCCGGTGCAGACATTGGCGCCGGAGCAACGCCAGGAGTTGCAGCGGCGACTTTCTCAGCGGGAGCAGTTATATGAAATTATGGCGATAACGGCTAACTTTTATCAACATGCGTTAAACCAGCCTCAAGGTGAAAAAGCCCTCACATATCTAAAGGAGGAACGCGCTTTTAGTGATGAAACTATTCAAGGTTTTCAACTCGGTTATGCGCCTGCTGGCTGGGAAACTTTAGCTAATTATCTGATCGAACAAAAGAATTTACCACCGCAAGCGATTGTCGCGGCTGGACTGGCGATCGCGCGTAAAGATGGCAATAGTTATTATGACAGATTTCGCGATCGCTTGATGATTCCGATTCGCGATTTACGGGGTAGAGTTATCGGGTTCGGCGGACGGACTTTGAGTGACGAACAGCCGAAATATCTCAACTCGCCAGAGACAGAATTATTCGATAAGGGTAACACTTTATATGGACTCGATCGGGCGAAGGATGCAATTAGTAAAACCGATCGAGCGGTAGTAGTTGAA
>NZ_JANMZA010000649.1:0-2080 GCF_031382685.1 Chamaesiphon sp. OTE_8_metabat_110
TTTTTCAGGGGGGCTAGCGACCCAAATCACGCCGAGGTTCCCGATCCATGGCTTTGGGTCAGCGATTCGCGCACGCCTTTATTTCCCGACAGTTTGCGAGTGCTAATTTATACTTTTCAAACATCCTCTTAGGAGTTAAGACAGCTTTACTCATGGTAATAGATCGAGAAAACGATCGCTGTAAATAAGGCGCTCGATCTTAATTAACGGATATATTCTTTGAGAATACTATTCCGATTTGGATGGCGAAGTTTGCGTAAAGCTTTAGCTTCAATTTGGCGAATGCGTTCGCGGGTGACATTAAAGATCTGACCGATTTCTTCTAATGTCTTCATCCGACCATCATCCAAACCATAGCGCAAGCGTAAAACATCGCGTTCGCGGGGACTTAAGGTATCGAGTACCCCTTCAAGATCTTCGCGGAGCAAACTCTTGGATACTTGATCTTCGGGCATCTCGCCATCAGCTTCAATAAAGTCACCGAGTCGGGAGTCTTCTTCCTTCCCAATTGGTGTTTCTAGCGAGATCGGTAACTGAGCAGATTTAGCAATAAATCGCAGTTTTTCGATCGTCATTTCCATCCGTGTGGCAATTTCTTCCTCAGTGGGTTTGCGACCCATTTCTTGAGAGAGTAACTTAGTAGTTTTCTTAATCCGCGAAATAGTCTCATATAAGTGGACTGGCAGGCGAATCGTCCGCGATTGATCGGCAATAGCGCGGGTAATTGCTTGGCGAATCCACCAAGTTGCATAAGTCGAGAATTTATAACCTTTTTCGTGGTCGAATTTTTCAGCAGCGCGGATCAAACCCAAACTACCTTCTTGAATCAGATCCTGGAACGAGAGACCGCGATTCATATATTTTTTGGCGATCGAAACTACCAACCGGAGGTTCGACTGTACCATCTTATCTTTAGCACGTCTGCCCAAAAATAAGCGGTGGCGGAACTGCTGGAGTGGCATCGCGGCAACTGCTGCCCATTCACGATCGTGCGGTTCGCGATCCAATTCATTGAGCAGCTTTTCACGCATCCGCTCCAATTCTAGGAGATCGGCAATTTTCCGAGCTAGTTCGATTTCTTCATCGGCGCGGAGCAGGCGAATGCGACCGATTTCCTGTAAATATAGGCGAATCGAGTCTTCAGTAAACTGTTTTTTCTTGGCTTGAACGCGACGGCGGGAGGCTTTTACCTTCCCCAGCTTCCCATCCTCGTCTTCGACATCCGACTCACCATCAGATTCAGCAGTAAAATCGTCTGCATCGACATCTTCGTCGAGTAGTAGTTCTAACTCGCTGTCGGCGTCTTTGGTAGCGATCGTTGCGAGCATGTCTTTAGTCTGGGTCATGTGTGGGGCCTCTTACTGCTAATTTTTGGAACTAATAACTAATATAAATACGATATTTTAGCTGGAAATCGTGCAACCTGCATATATTTAACAATCTAGTCAGTTAGCGGTTCTGGGCGATCGATTGCCAAGATTGAAACGCGACAAGTAACTGTATTGAAAGAGGATTGTTCGGAACTAATTCCGCTCAAATATTAATCTCAAACAGCCAATAATTAATTGTCTTCGACTGAGACGATACCCACAATCGGGGAAAGCCCTTTTGATTGTAGCTCTTATTAAAATTTCTGCCAGTTTGATATGTTAATTAACATATCAATTTCTGGAGACTTCACTCTCATAACTACAACTGACTACTTGTTACTTCAAAGCAGATATTTACCGCAAGCGATAGCCCTTTGACATAACGTTGGCAACGTCCTGACAACAATCGACACCAGCGTTACTACTATTCCCGATCGAACAATGCTTACTCATTTTTGTGAATGATTTGTCAACTTTGTTACAAAGATTTAACTATGAGATGCGATCGATAAATCGCTCTCGTCATGGCATTTGCCAAGGCAAAGCATTTATCCGAGCAGCAGCGTTCAGTCTCATCAAGAGCAGCCTGAGAAATAATTCTGCGCTCTCAATCCACAGTCTAACTGTTTAGTTTCACTTTGCCCACCCAATTTCACGCGACAATCGTGCGTTAATTTGCTGAAGTTCGTAGTATTTGAGCGATATCCACT
>NZ_JANMZA010000001.1:0-2121 GCF_031382685.1 Chamaesiphon sp. OTE_8_metabat_110
GTGGCTTCTGTCGGGATTTCACTCGTGTTTTGCCGTTGGGTTGATGAAAAATGGTGCCGCTCATTTCCAAACCGATCGCTCTAACTGCTGTTTCCAGTCCCGCAATCCGACCCAGTGCCGTCATTCCGCGTTCGGTTAAAGAGATGGGGAAGGTTCTGGCATTGGAAAACTCGATGATGCGCGGATCGCTAAGGCGATCGTAGAGATCGACTTGATATCGATCGTCTCGACGCAATAAATAGTGAGCCAACAGCACACCGCTAGCTCCAACACCCACAATTGCCACTTTTTTAATCATACTTGCTCCTAGCTTGCTCAAAGGTCACATTTTTCTAGCTGTTCGGTGGTCAGGATTGTCGCTGAATCGATTACTTACTGCGAGCGCGGCTCAGCCAACGAGGCGGATGAGAATAGATCGATATTAGTAGATAAGTCAATCTTTCCGGTCTACCGTTGGAAATACTCTATTTGATTTAGCTGATGCTTGGATGAGATTGGGCTAACTGTTCTAGCAATGTTGCTGAGATCGATGGTGCATCGTATTCACTAATTGTCTTTTGCAAGTCTTGAGCGCGATCCTTATAACTACGATCGTTTAATATCTTGCCGACAGCCGATCGAATCTGCTCTGGAGTTGGCTGGTCGGTTTTGAGATCGATCCCCACACCCAGCCAGTCGATCCGAGCACAAATTTCTGGCTTATCTTCAGACTTCCCCGCGCCGATTACTGGTACGCCATTTGCTAGAGCCATTTGTACGCCATTAAAGCCGCCATTGGTAATCATCACATCGACATGGGGCAATAATTGAGAATGGGGAATGAACGATGCAATGCGAGCATTGGCAGGAATCCCATCGGGCAGAATACTCTCAAGCGATCGATCGAAGATTGTCGCCACAACTAAGACATTTTCTGATGCTAATGCCTGAAGTGTAGGTACGATCAATCGTTCTGGATCGGTCGTAATTGTACCTTGGGTCACATGCACCACAGGGAGATCCCCCTTCAGATCCTCCCACCAGTCTGGCGGTGTGAACTCTGTCGCGATATTACCCAGTAACGGCCCGACAAAATGAACTCGATCGGGTAAATCTCGACGGGGATATTCAAACTCTGGTACCGAGCCAACTAAGTGGAGAAACGGGGAAATGATATTAAAGAAACTCGTCTGGGATGGCGCAAGTCCCAGATCTGCACGAACTTGGTTCATGTAAGTAGTGACTTCTTTAAATATGACTCGATCGGTCAACCAGTTCAAGCCGCGATTGCGGAACTGCCCGAAGGCGGAAGCATCTGGTTTGATGCCCAAACCAAAGGGAGCCGTATCGCGACTGCTAAATGCTAGTGCCGAAACGCTAAAACCCGCCCACGGTGGCCCACCCTGTTCGTGCAGCCAAGCAGCACCCAAGAAACAAAAATCTGCGAGGATCGCATCTGCGGGAAAATCTCGCAAGATTTCCGTCAAATCTTGAACCTGTTTTACTGCGGCATCGATAAAACCGTACTTGAGATCGTACTTGAGTTGGGCGACACCCTGCAACGCATTTCTACGCGACATCCACTGTGCCAGCCATTCTGGCGAGAGATCGACTGCCGGAATAAAGCGTGCGCCAGTTGATTCGATCTTCGCTTGAAATTCGCTTCCAGTATACCAACAGACTTGATGCCCGCGATCGACTAATTCACGCGCGATCGGCAGAGCTGGACTCACATGCCCTATTGCTGAAATCGTACAAATGAGAAATTTAGCCATGTTATTATGCTGCAATTATTAAGCTTGGCGAATAGTTAGATCGAATCGGATATCGAGTAATTCGCCATTAATTTTCTGTGGGTAAGATCTCTATTGGTAGGGGCAATTCATGAATTGCCCCTACCAATTTCGAGACGATATTCCCGCTCGATCGAAAGACTAACCAAAGGAGGGCAATCCAGCCAGAGCCATTGCCACCTCTGCCGAACTATATTCGGTATCTACAAGTTTTCCGGCTTGATAGTCCATGTATGCCTGCATATCAAAGTGACCGTGACCGCAGAGATTGAATAAAATTACCTTACTCTCGCCAGACTCTTTGCATTTGAGGGCTTCATCGATCGCGGCTTTGACAGCATGATTCGCT
>NZ_JANMZA010000030.1:0-8103 GCF_031382685.1 Chamaesiphon sp. OTE_8_metabat_110
GTGGCTTCGATCGCTTCACTGGTAGAATTTGACCCAGTACCAGCAATGACTTTGGCTTTCCCAGCGACGGCTTTTTGGACGACTTGAAATAGTTGATACTCTTCATCCCAGCTCAGCGTTGGCGATTCGCCTGTCGTGCCACACACCACAATTCCATCCGAGCCATTTGCGACTAAATACGCGGCTAATTTCTCTGCTTCGGCATAGTGAACGTTTCCATCCTTATCAAAGGGTGTAACCATTGCCGTGATGACTCGTCCGAAATCGATTGTCATGGGGAAGGTGTTAGGTATTAGGTATTAGGCTTTAGGCTTTGGGCTTTAGGTTTTGGGCTTCAGGGGATAGGGGGTAGAGGGGTGGTATGTAGTAAAAGAACGCACGATTGCGACCCAACTTACCCCAATTTACTATTACCTAATTTTTTAATGCTCTACTCTCTATCCTCTATCCCTTATTTGCGCTTGAGCCAATTTTTCTCGACGAGCAATTCGGCAATCTGGACGGCATTGAGTGCGGCACCTTTGCGAATTTGGTCGCCGCAGAGCCACAATTCCAACCCGTTGGCATGAGAGAGATCCTGGCGAATTCGTCCCACTAATACCTCATCTTTACCCGAAGCATCGATCGGCATGGGAAAATAATTGGCAGCCCAATCTTCGACCAATTTTACACCAGGGGCATGGGCTAAGATCGATCGCGCCTTGTCTGGAGCGAAGGGTGTGGCGAATTCGAGGTTAATGGCTTCCGAGTGTGCGCGCAGGACGGGGACGCGGATACATGTGGCTGTGATGCGCAGATCTGGCGTCCCAAATATCTTCCGCGTTTCGTTAACCATTTTTAGTTCCTCTTCACAATAGCCGGATTCGTCGATCGGGGTATTGTGAGGAAATAAATTAAAAGCCAGGGGGTAAGGGAAAATTTCGGGTTTGGGTGTCTTGCCATCGAGGATATCGCGACTTTGAGTTTCGACTTCCGCCATCGCTCTAGCACCCGCGCCGCTGGCTGATTGATAGGTAGCCGCAACGATTCGTTGAATCGGTTGGACTTGATGAAGGGGGTAAATCGCCACAGCCATGAGGATTGTCGTACAGTTGGGATTGGCAATAATCCCATGATGATCCGCCGCTGCACTGGGGTTGACCTCGGGAATCACTAATGGCACATCGGGGCGCATCCGAAAGGCACTAGAGTTGTCGATAACTACCGCACCAGCCGCTACAGCTTGAGGCGCTAACGCTTTGGATGTCGAGCCACCAGCCGATGCCAGGACGATATCGACGCCATCAAACGAGCGATCGTCTACGCATTCTACAGTAATTTCCTCGCCGCGAAACTTTAACTTCGTTCCTGCCGATTTGGGCGAGGCAAACAGTTTGAGTTCGGAAATCGGAAAGTTACGGCTGGCAAGTAGTTCGATTAGTTCCGTCCCAACAGCACCTGTGGCTCCTAAAATTGCGACGCGATATAAATCCGACAAGTAAGCTACCTCCTGATATCGATCGAACTAATCGAGCAATCCTAACACATCCCTACACATTCAGAGTGACCCGATCGAAATTTAATTCTACGTCAGTTAACGGACATCTCGATTCTCCTTTGGAGCAGCTACTTGTGCTGTTGGCGTTGTCTTGACTGAAACGCACGCCGAGGAAACCGTCTAGCGACACGTCTTCGCCTACGGCGCGATTTCAGTCGCTGGCGTAGCCTGCCGTAGCGGCGCGTGAGCCGGAGGTTCCCTCCGGCATAGAACGCGACAAGACAGGCACAGCCTCGTCCTTGGCGATACGAAGTCGTAGCGAAGCGTCTGTCTTGACCCAAAGCCATGGGTCGGGAACCTCCGCGTGATTTGGGTCGCTCCGTAAGGAGAAGTAGGCGAACGGCTCGAACATCTCGATCGGATTGCACCCGATTCTAAATACTTAATCCCAAATACTTAATACCTCACAGCAATGTACTATCATCAGATAGGTGAATCGTGTAGATATTGGCATTATTGTTGAGTTATGCGGCTAGAGCGACCTGCCATCGGCAGTGAGTTTGCAGTTTTCGGTCTGATGAGTTGCAGCAATTAGGTAAAGCTGACACTGTGTTCATCGCAAGTTATTGCCAACGACATTTCAGTGCATCGCTCTACGTTTGCTGAAGTTTAACTGTGAGCGATTTGCAAACAATCTTAACCGATCGTACATCGAACATATCATAATTACGCGAATTTCCAGCCCCTTCCCACATTGTCATTGACTGTTGTTAGATATACATATCATGAAAGTTACCCAGGAAAAACTCGAAAACAGCCGGATTGGTTTGCAAATTGAAGTTACCGGAGACCAAACGACTAAATACTACGAACAGGCTATCAAAAACCTGACCACCAAGGCGAATATTCCTGGGTTCCGCAAAGGAAAAATCCCTCGGCAAGTAGTCTTACAACGGATGGGTCAATCTCAAGTCAAAGCAATGGCGCTTGAAGCATTGCTCGAACCCGCCATTAATGAGGCAATTAAGCAAGAAGCCGTCCCAGCGATCGGCAACTATCAGATTACCTCCAATTTTGACGAATTACTGGAACAGTTTGTCCCCGGACAAAATTTGACTTTTGGCGCGACAGTAGATGTCCCACCATCGGTAACTTTAGGTGACTATAAAGGACTCGCCATTAAAGCTGAAGAAATCCTCTACGATCCCGCGCAGGTCGATGATTTTATCGATGGGCAACGCCGGGAAAAAGCGACAGTCATCCCAGTTGTCGGTCGGGCGGCGCAACTCGATGATATCGCGGTAGTTGACTACAGTGGCAAACTCGCCGACGGTACCGAAATCAGCGGCGCGCAAGCGGATGATTTTGATATCGAACTATCTGAAGGCAAATTTATCGGCGATCTCGTCAACGGGATTGTCGGCATGAGCGTCGGTGAAACTCGCAATGTCAATGTCGTTTTTCCAGCAGACTATCCCCGCGAAGATTTGGCCGCTCAACCTGCGCTGTTTAATGTCGTCCTCAAAGATCTCAAAGAACAAGAATTACCAGCCTTAGACGATGATTTTGCCAAGGAAGCGAGCGATTTTGATACTCTCACTGAGTACAGAGAATCGATCGTGACCCGCTTCCAAGAACAAGCGCAAAAATCTACCGACCAAAACATCACTAATGCGCTGGAAACTGCCTTGATCGATGTTGTCGAGGCGGATTTGCCCGAGACAGCCATCGAGCGGGAAACCATGAATATCCTCAACCAAATGGCGAACCAATTCAGCCAGTACGGGATGGATGTCAACAAACTCTTCACGCGGGAAACCATTCCCAAAATGAAAGAAAATTGCCGGACTGATGCGATTAGCAACCTCAAGCAGCAACTCGCGATCGCCGAAATTGCTAAACAAGAAGGAATTACCGTTACTGATGAAGCGATCGTCGCGAAGATGTCTGAAATTTTACCTCAATTAGCTGGCGAGGACATCGATGAAAATCGCCTGCGGAGCTACATCACCGAGGATCTCCAAAAAGAGCAAACTCTAGCATGGCTCAAAGACCATGCGAAAGTCGAGTTGGTGCCAGAAGGCTCCCTCAAACCTGCCGAAGAAGATGTCGAAATCGAAGCTGGCGAAGCAGAAGCGATAGATATCCTCGCCGAAGCAGTTACGGAGTAGATGGGAGATGGGAGATGGGAGATGGGAGGGAATTTAGTTTAGCTGCTGGCTGGCGAAAGTTTCGATCTGGCTGATAAGCTGCGGAGATCTACCCACCCCGCCCTACGGGCACCCCTCCTCGGAAGGGATTTCCCTACCATCTCTCATCTACCAACTCCCATCCACCAACTCCCAACTCCCAACTCCCAACTCCCCTCTAGACATTGGTATAATTCAATTAGACAGGTGAAATTCACCGAGTCAGAATCATATATTCTCTTGTGTATAGATCTTCCACCATGCTTATATCCAACTCAGAACACGGTTCGATTAGCAGTTATCACCAGAGTCAAATCTATGCAGGTGCCAACAATGTGGTACCAATGGTGTTAGAGCAATCAGGAGTCGGCGAACGCGCATTTGACATCTACTCCAGATTATTACGCGAACGAATGATTTTTTTGGGCACAGAAGTAAATGATAATGTTGCGGACACATTAGTCGCGCAAATGTTATTTCTTGAAGCTGAAGATCCTGAAAAAGATATCCAATTACATATTAATTCTCCTGGCGGATCGATTACGGCAGGGATGGCAATCTATGATACGATGCAGCAAATTCGTCCCGATGTGGTAACAATTTGTTATGGTTTAGCTGCTAGTATGGGGGCGTTTTTGCTCGCTAGTGGTGCCAAAGGCAAACGGATGTCTCTACCCAATTCCCGGATTATGATTCACCAACCCCTCGGTGGCGCTCAGGGACAAGCAGTAGATATCGAAATTCAAGCCCGAGAGATTTTATATCTCAAAAATCATCTCAATGGGTTACTCGCCGAAAGTACCGGACAATCACTAGAGCGAATTGCTGAAGATACCGAACGGGATTTTTGGATGTCACCAGCCGAAACGCAAGCATACGGACTGATCGATCGCATTATTGAACGCCCATAAGTCCTTACTCGTCGAGCGGATCTACTTAGAATGTGTGACCTCATATCTTGCACCAGTACACAACCATTAGCAAAAGCACACATCTGAGGGTACCCACAAGGGGTACCCCTACATAAACGATCTGTAGGGGTGCCCCTTGTGGGTACCCTGGGTCTAAGCCAAGCGCTAGGATAATTAAACTGTCTTGTCTTGTCTCGCTAGACCCTCTCCTTCTCTTCGAGACGCTGCGCGAACGGGAAACCCGAGGATCGCGATCCGAGTTCAGCGCTAAACCCTCGGCAAAGCCCACGTATCGCGCGTCGCTGGTGCAAAATGCGAGTACGTGGGATAGATCGGCTGGAAATCTAGCAGGTAATTATTAAGAAATAGTCACTAATCCGCCAATTACAGCTATTCTACAGTTATCGATCGCATCCTCAGATCGCGACCCACCATCCCCTGTCAACTAATCGCTCCGATCGTCCAAGCTCGGTTTACTACATAATTGCTTCACGAGGCACGCTCAACAATATGCCAGCAACTCCTAAAAACTATGACTCTCATCTCAAATGTTCTTTTTGTGGGAAATCACAAGAACAAGTCCGCAAGCTGATTGCAGGGCCGGGAGTCTATATCTGTGACGAATGCGTAGAGCTATGTAACGAGATCCTCGATGAAGAATTACTAGATCCCAACGGGCCTGTAACTCATCCCCCCAGCAAAGCCGAACCGCCGCGCAAACGGCGCGAAACGGTACCGATGAATCTCAGTCAGATGCCCAAACCGCGAGAGTTGAAAAAATATCTCGACGAACATGTCATCGGTCAAGACGAAGCGAAAAAAGTCCTCTCTGTCTCCGTCTACAACCATTACAAACGGCTCAGCTACGCTCAAGCCAAAAGTGCTAATCCCACCCCCCAGCAGCCGCCCACAGGCGTCAATGGCATCCATAAAGCCAATGCGATCGACGAAACAGTCGAATTGCAAAAGTCGAACATATTGTTGGTTGGCCCTACTGGCTGTGGCAAAACTATGCTCGCTCAAACCCTCGCCAAAGTGCTAGACGTGCCCTTTGCCGTGGCTGATGCTACTACCCTGACAGAAGCTGGCTATGTCGGCGAAGATGTCGAAAACATTCTCCTCAGACTGCTCCAAGTTGCCGACATGGATGTCGAAGAAGCTCAGCGCGGCATCATCTACATCGATGAAATCGATAAAATTGCTCGCAAAAGTGAAAATCCCTCGATCACCCGCGATGTCTCTGGAGAAGGCGTCCAGCAAGCTCTGCTGAAAATGCTCGAAGGAACGATTGCCAGCGTACCACCCCAAGGCGGCAGAAAGCATCCCTATCAAGACTGCATCCAGATCGATACTAGCAACATCATGTTTATCTGTGGTGGCGCATTCGTCGGCCTAGAAAAAGTCATCGAGCAACGGATGGGTAAAAAGTCGATGGGCTTCATCCAGCAAGGTGAAACCATCAACCGCGAGCAACGAGCAGCGGATATGATGAAACATCTCGAACCCGAAGACTTGGTTAAATATGGGCTAATTCCAGAGTTTATCGGTCGGGTACCCGTGATTGCCACGCTCAACCCCTTGGATGAAAATACCTTAGTTTCAATTCTGACCGAACCGCGTAGTGCGCTAGTCAAGCAATACGAGAAACTGCTCCACATGGATAATGTCGCCCTCGATTTCCATCCCGACGCGATTCGGGCCATCGCTAAAGAGGCCCACCGCCGCAAAACTGGCGCTAGAGCCTTACGCGGCATCGTGGAGGAGCTGATGCTCGATGTGATGTACGAACTGCCCTCTCGCAAAGATTTAACCCGCTGTACGATCACCCGCGAGATGGTCGAGAAAAAATCTACTGCCGAGCTGCTGATTCACCCAGCTTCAGTCCCAAAACCTGAGTCAGCCTAGCTTTGGTAGACTTAAGATTGGCTGAGACATCGATACCTCAGCCAAATCTCTTAGGTGTGCCGCTAGCGTGAATGTGACAACAGCGCGATCGCTCGCGCCTCGGACGAGTAATGTAGCGTCAACACAGCCAAGTGGATATGTATGCTCTGATACCATCCCACCGGAACTTACTGAAACTCGAACTAGCTCAACTGGCTCGGAGTATAGACGATCCCCGCCCGTGACAAGTTCCATACAAATGGCTGATACCCAAATTCAATAATTCGATCTATATTGTATATATAGATTCCAACCGCTAGCTTAATTTATTTGAGTGTAGCAACGCGAATTTTAATAATTCTTTTTTAGTAGTGCTGACCTAACTGTAAATTCACCATTACTAAGGGAAATCGGGGTTTAAGCTTTCAGGGCTGGTAATAATATTACCAGCCATTTTTGTATCTAAAAATCCGCTCGGATGTCAGTAGCTAAGCCATCGAGTAGGAAATTTTTTCGCAACTTTATAGTATCGTCCGATCGACCGCAATTATCAACGAACTGCCAGATGAATGGGTTTGGCTAACTTTCATCAGTACTAAGCCAGATTGTCGATCGAGCAAACTAGTACTGAGCGGCGCAAGTAAGGACATCATTTCTTGCTACCAGTCCCCCAGTCTCCCAGTCTCCTCAAAATAGTAACTAGATTTATGCCGTAGAGTACCAGTTAGGGCTGAATTTAGAGCAGACTGATGACGACTAATCCGCAGCTAACTTTAGTGCCCATCTCAGTTTAGCCGATCGGGAACGGGGATTGGTGGCTAATTCTGACTCAGTAGCGATAATCGGTTTTTTGGTTAAAACCCGGAGATCCTCGCGTTCGCGGAGGGTATGTTTGACAATCCGATCCTCCAGACTGTGGAAACTAATCAGCCCCAGTTTACCTTCTGGCTTAAGCCAAGTCGGTGCCACCGCCAGAAACTTTTCGAGGGAGCTTAGCTCCTGATTGATCGCGATCCGCAGCGCCTGAAACGTACGTGTCGCTGGGTGAATCCGCCCATAGCGGTAGGACTTGGGCACCGCACCCCCGATCGTATAAGCTAACTGTGTCGTGGTCGTAAATGGTCGTCCGGCGACGATATCACGCGCAATTTGTCGAGACAGTCTCTCTTCGCCATAGGTAAAGATAATCCGCGCTAGCTCTACTTCGGATGTCTGGTTTACCAGCTCGGCGGCGGTGATGCCTTGAGATCGATCCATCCGCATATCTAGCGGTGCTTCATTGCGAAAACTAAACCCGCGCTCTGCCAAATCCAATTGCACCGAACTGACGCCCAAGTCGGCAATAATACCGTCGAATTTTTGGAGTTCCGGCTGATAGTCAGCATAGTTGCCATGCCAAAATTTAACCCGCTCTCCATACGGGACGAGTCTGGCTTTGGCAGCCTCTAGAGCTTGTAAATCTCGATCGAGCGCCACCAAGCGAACATCCGGAGCAGCTTGCAAAATAAGCTCGCTATGTCCGCCACCGCCGACGGTAGCATCCAAATACCAGCCACCTGCAACTACTCCCAATCCAGCGACTATTTCCTGGCTGAGAACTGGAATATGCGAGAAGTTGGCATCCATATGTGGGGACGGGGGG